>CAZHGG010000270.1:0-7674 GCA_964531755.1 uncultured Polyangiaceae bacterium | reverse complement strand
CCGGCCGCCTCGCGCGAGGGCGTGGTCACGTCGGTTTCCGGGGAGCTGCAACGTACGGAGGGGCGGCGAGCGGGCGGACCAATGGGGGGTGGGCGTGGCGGGCGCGCGCGCGCCCCGCGACGCTGGAGGGTACGGGCGGACGCGCGCGAGCGCAACGCGCGCCTCAGGTCACGCCGACGAGCGCGAGCGCGGCGCACCCGACGAGCGTGCCGAGCTCGAGCCGCGCCGTCACGCGGTCGCCGAGCCGGGGCCGGAGCCGATCGGCCGCGAAGTTCCCCGCGAAGATGCCGACGGCGAGCAGGGCAGCGAGCGGCACCTGCGCGGCCCCGAGCATGCCCGACGAGCCGTACGCGAGGAGCCGCGCGGCGTGGAGCGCCGTCGCGATCGCGGCGACCGTACCCACGAACGCCGCCCCGCGGAGCCCCGTCGAGTGCACGAGCGGCCCGAGCAGCAGGCCCGCGCCGCCCGAGGTGCCCGCCAGCGCCCCGATGGCCGCGCCCGCCGGGGCGAGGGCCCTCGTGGGCACGTCGGCCTTGAGCCACCCGGCGGCCTTCGCGACGGCCAGGCCCGTGACGAGCACGAGCGCGCCGGAGAGCAGCCAGGCGGGGGCGGCCCCCGCGAAGCGCCCCCCGAGGTAGGCGCCCGGGACGACGCCGACCACGAGGATGGCCGCCGTGCGGTGGGCGACGAGCCTTCGGCAGAGCCACGCGCGGTGCATGTTCCCGAACAGCAGCGCGGGCGTCGTGAGCGCGAGCGCGGCGTGGGGGCCGACGACGGCGCTCAGGGCGAGCACGAGCAAGAGGCCTCCGCCCTGCCCGGCGAGCGTCGTCACGACGCCGGCGACGAACCCGAGCGGGAGGAGGAGCGCGGCGGCGAGCGGGACCATGAGGGCACTTTGGGGCCGCCGAGGGCATTCGTCCCATTGATTCTCATTCGATTGAGCATAGAAGATCCTTATGTTCGACCTGCGCCCGCCTGGCGGCCGGGCCCACCGCTCGCCCGGGGAGCGGCGCTGACCTCGCAGGTGGTCCGCCTCGGTCCTGTGGAAGGACGCGAGCGACTTCGACTCGACGACCATGCCGAGGGACCTCATCAACACACGGCGGGAGGGAGCCGGGGGCCGCGCGGGGCCACGGCACGCTCTCAGGGGGCCGCGCGGCGGTGTGGTTCGCGAGAGGAAGCGCGCCCTTCAGCGGCGAGGCATGAAGCACACCGCGGGAGACACGCAGAGCCCCGCCTCGCCCGCCCACGCCTGGCGCCCCGCCGAGACCTTGCAGCAGGTGGCGAAGGTGCCGCAGTCCTGCGCGCCGCGGCTCATGCACCCCGAGCCGCCGCCGCCACCACCGCCGGTGGCGCGTCCGCCGGCACCGACCGGCCGGCGCGGGGTAATGCGCACCTCTCTCTTGACCACCTCGCAGGTCGCCGCCTCGACCTTCTGGAGCGCCTCCACCGTGTAGGCGTTCTTCGCGAGCTTGCTCATGCACTCCACGGTGCAGTCGTCCAGCGTGCCCGGGACCTTGCACTCGACGACGTGTTTGCACGTGCGAAGACACGCGGTGGCGCTCGCGAACTCGGGCTCGACCTTCTTCACGTTCGCGCAGTCCGAGGCGGCGTAGGCGTCGAGGTCCTTGCGCCCGTAGCGGAGCTGCGTGCAGTCGCCGACGCACTCTTTGATGTCCGACTTCTCGGGCAAGCACGCCTTTCGGTGCTCGCAGGCCGCCTTGCACCCGACGGTCGCCTGGAAGGAGGCCTCGACCGACTTCACCGCCTTGCAGTCCGCCTCGGTGTACGATTTGAAGTCCGCCTCGGTGAAGAGAAAGTCGACGGAGGTGCAGTCGGTCGTGCACGCCGCCATCTCTCCCGCGAGCCCGCACTGCTTGCGGTGCTCGCAGGCCGCCCTACACCCCGCAGCGCTGACCTTCGTCGCTTCGGTGATGCCCGAATCGGCGGCGGCCGAGCCTCCGGCGGCGGCCGAGCCCGCCGCGGTGACCGCGCCCGTTTCCCCGGGCTCCGGCGTCTTCAGGGACGCGAGCTGCCCGCCGTCGCCTCCTGAGCCACCCGCCCCGCGCCTCCCGCACGCTGGCGCGAAGATGGCCAAGAGCGCGAGCCCGCCCACCACGACGAGACGCTGTCGCATGTTTCGATCTCCTGTCTCTACGCGAATCCGCGCCCTCGACTACGGACTCACGATGCGCCGCACTTACCCGACTGCTTGCAGCTGTTCGTCGAGTTCGCGCAGTACGTAGGGCACCCCGCCGAGCAGTTGAGCGTCCAACAGGGGGCGACCGTGCTGCCACCGCCACCGCCGCCGCCGCCACCGCCACCATTGCACTCGGCAGCGCACTTGGTCTGACCGCAGTTGACGACCCCGACGAGCTTCGCGTCGTTCGCGCACTCGGCACCGGCGTTCGCTCCCGCGTTGACGCAGGCGGCGCACGTGTTGTCGCCGGCGCAGGCCATTCCTTCGGAGCAGCACTTCATGTTGAAGCACTTGTCGCAGGCCGTTCCCCCATTCGCCGGCGCGCTCTCGGAGCAGCCGGCGGGGTAGGTGTTGCTGCCGCTCGGGGTGGTCCCCCCGTCCGTCGTGCCCGTACCGCCCGACGTGGTGGTCGACGAGCATCCCGAGGAGCTTGCGAGCGCGACGAGCGCCGCCAACGCGAGCGCCGCCATGTACCTTCGTTCGATGACAATCATGCGGATCCTCCGTGTGCCTAGAGCTCAGCCTATAGCGTCGAGGCGCTCGCTGGCGGAGGATTTTCGAGGACCGCGCCTGCATTGGCGACCTGGGGTCCGGTGCCATCGAGGGCATTCGTCCCATTGATTCTCGCTCGAATGAGCATAGAAGATCCTGATGTTCGACCTGCTGCGCACCCTCGTGTTCGTCGCGGAGGAGGGCACGGTCACCGCGGCCGCGCGGCGCGCCCACGTGACCCAGCCCGCGCTCACCTCGGCGCTGAAGCGCCTCGAGTCGCTCGTGGGGGCGACGCTCGTCGTCCGCTCCCGCCCTCGCGTGGCGCTCACCGCGGCCGGCGCCGCCCTGCTCCCGCACGCGCGCGCCGCCCTCGCCTCGGTGCGCGACGGGCTCCGCGCGGTGGAGGAGGTGTCTGGCCTCGCGGCCGGGGAGGTGCGCGTAGGGGCCGGCGCCACCGCCTGCGCCTACTTCCTGCCGCCCATCCTCGCCGAGTTCCGGCGGCTCTACCCGCGCGTCGCCATCGTGCTCCGCGAGGCGACCCAGCCCGAGCTCGCGCTCGGCCTCGCGGCGGGCGAGTTCGACCTGGCGATCACCGCCGCGGGCGCGGGGGAGCCCGAGCGCCAGGGGGACCTCTTCTGCCAGGACGAGCTCGTGCTCGTGCGCGCCCCCGGCCTGGTCGACGCGTCGCCCGACCGCACGCCCTTCGTGACCTTCCCGCGGGGCGCCCACGCGCGCGAGGTGCTGGACGAGCTCTTCCCGCGGGCGACGATCGCGATGGAGATCGCGAGCGTCGCCGCCGTCAAGGCGAACGTGCGCGCCGGCATGGGGCTCGGCCTGGTGAGCAGCCGCGCCGCGCTACGCGATCTGGCCCGCGGCGAGCTCGTGCTCGTTCCGAGCGCGCTCACGCCGCGCCGGCGCGCCCTGGTGATCGCCCACCGAGGCCTCTCGCGCCTGCCGCCCGCGGCGGCGGCGCTCCGCGAGCTGCTCCTCGCGCGGCGCCCCGACGCGGCGGACGCGCCCGAGCCCGCGCCGCCGGAGCTCAGTCGTCGTCGTCGTCCACGGCCTCGTCGTTCGCGCCCTTGAGCGTGACGCCCGGCGTCTGCACCGCGACGAGCTTCATGTGGTCGAGGTACCAGGTGGTGGTGGTGCGGCGGCGGCGGCTCGGGCCGGTGGTCTTCGACGTGGACGAGTAGGCGAACTCCACGTCGCCCTCGCACGTCTTGATGCCGCCGGTCGCGAACAGTGACGAGCCCTTCACGTGGGCGACGCCGGTGTTGTTCTCGCCGCGGCTCTTCACCGTGATGACCGTGCCGGTGAGCCCCTTGGCGTTCACGCCGCACATCGCCGAGGCGGTCGCGGGCGCGTGCCGGAGCGCGTTGGTGAGCGACTTCTGGACGATGTCCGTAGGCACCGTCTTCTTGCAACCCGCCCCACCCCCGAGGCAGAGCGCCCCGAGCACCAGCAACGCGACCGTCTTGCTCATCGTTTCGTTCATCAGCACCCTCCGAGGCCGAGACTACCCAGTTTTTTGGGGCGTCGGGCATTTCCAATTTATTGGCGCGCGCTCCAACGGCGGCTCAGCGCGGGATGAAGGACCCACACGGGAACCGCACCGAGACCTTCGCGTCGGTGGTCTTGATCGTGGTGCACGCCGCGCCGACGAACTCGATCTCCGTGGGCGAGTTGAGCTTCCACCCGTCGGGGCTGTTGAGCGTCACGGGCCCGCCGTTGATCCGCACGTCGCCTTGGTTCTCGGTCCCCGCGACGACCTTGCCCGCCAGGGTGAACGAGCAGGTGCGCACGCCGAAGATGATCGAGTCGAACGCCGCGGCGAGCTGCGCCTGCGACGTGGTGCGCACGAGCGGCGCCTGTGCGTCGGGCCCGGCGTCTGCCCCGCCCGGGAAGTAGCCGAAGCCCGCGTTCGCCACCTGCTGCTGGTGCGACTCCGACACCGAGTCCCCCACGGTGATGACGAAGGTCTTGATGCCCGCTCGGTACGCCGCGGTGACGGCGTCGACGACGGCCTGCTGCGAGGCCGGCGCGCCCGTGAGCTCGAGCGACTCGAAGCTGCCGCACCGCCCGGGCTCGCCGTCGGTGGCGAGCACGAGGATCTTCGGGCGCCCGGTGGGCGCGGCCGCGAAGCCGCCGTCGATGGGGACGCCGGCGGGGTCGAGCCCGGCCGCCGCGAGCACGGCGTCCGGGGTGGGCGTGTCGTCGATGGGCAGTTCCGGCGCGTACACGGCGTTGATGGCCGCGTGGTTGCCCTTCGCGAACGCGACGGTCTTCATGATGGGGCACTCGGCGACCGCCGGCGGCTTCTCGTTGCCGTTGTTGGCCCCGTAGAGCGCGAGCCCGAACTCGACGTCGTTCTCGTACTTCTTCACGATGCCGCCGTCGGGATCCATGAGCGACTCGCGCAGCTTCACCCAGCGCGAGTTCGGGAAGTTCGGCGGCATCAGGTTCGCGCCGGTGAAGTCGTATTCCATGCTGCTCGACTGGTCGATCAGGAGCAGCACGGTCGGCACGATCTTCTCGACCACGACGTCGATCGCCGCGCAGGTGCCGTCGTTCTTCGCGTCGGACCCGCCGTCGACGAGGGACGCGTCGCTCGGATCGGTGCCGCAGCGACCGCGGGGGCTGCACGCGACGCCCTCCGGGCAGACGCCCTGGATCTTGGGGGTGTTGGCGCAGTCGGCGTGGCACGCGCCCTTCGCCCCGCCGGCCTCGACCGCCTGCCCCGGGCCGAGCGGCCGGCAGTACAGGCCCGCGGCGCAGGTCTCGTCCACGTCGCACGGCTTGCCGCAGAGGCCCTTGTAGGCGACCTCGCAGGGATCGTTCCCGCCGGAGTCGGGGAATTTCGAGTCTTCGTCGGTGTTGCTGCAGTGGAGCGCGGCCAGACCGGCGCCGACGAAGGCGAGAGAGCCGAGCCAAACGCGAAGCCCGCGAGACATGAGACGCTTCATTTCCAGCCTCCGAGAAGGAAAGCACACCAGGCGACCGCCGCCGACGCCGCCGACGGCTTGATCCTGCGCGAAACCCTCGGCGTCGGCAACCTTCGTGTTGCTGCTACGCTCACGCTATCTTGCGGCCACGACTTCCTTTTCTGATCCTGCTCGCGTTCTGCCTCACGTTCTCGGCGGTCGGCTGCCCGTGCCTGCGAGGGCCCATCAACGCCAGCCCAGGGATCCGCTGGTGGCTCTTCTCGACCTTCGGCGCGTCGCGGGTGTGTCCGGAGCTGGTCAAGCGTGGCGCGCCGCTGAAGCTCGGCTCGCTCGGCGCAGCCTCGGTCGGGCGCTTCTTCCCCACGCAGTGTGACGCGCAGGTCGACGGCCAGCGCCAGACGATGCTTCTGCGCGTCACCGGCACGGGCTACGCGAACCTCCCGGTCGCGCGCCGCGTGGGCTTCCAGGCCACCGTCGCGGTCGAGTACGCGCCGGACTTTTACCTGGCTGACGACGACAGCACCTACGTGTGGGGCAAGTTCACGCGGCTGGTGGCCCCGCCCGATCTCCGGATCATCGGGGTGGAGAACCCGGTCGTGAACCTCGCCACGCAGACCCCGCTCGGGAACGTCGCGACGGTGCTGGGGCAAGGCGTCATGACCGGCGAGATCGGCCGCGGCTTCACCGTGGTGCGCCAGTCCGACGGCGATGACTTCGCGCTCGGGCACCTCGACCCGCCGGCGAAGCCACCGAGGCAGTTCAGGACCCGCGAGGACCACGCCTCGCTCGCCTCCGATCTCACGGAGATCCGCTCGCTCTCCCGTGAGTACCTCGGGCCGTTCGAGGTCCCGGGGGACGGCCAAGCGCTGTCGCTGCGGAGCCGCCTCCAGGGCTCGACGCTCGTCTACAGCGTCGTCGACCGCGCTTCGGGCGACGCGTGGCGACGTGCCTACGAGTCCGCGGGGCCGCTCGGGCCGCCCTTCGTCCCGCCGCTGCATCAGGGCCAGCTCCCCGTCGGCGAGGGCACCCAGACGTTCCCCGTGCCCGCGGGCCAGTACTTCATCGTCCTCGAGAACCGCGCGGCGCCGCCGCTCATCGGCCTCGGCGTGGGCATCGCCGATCCTGTGGCCACCCTCGGCTACTCGGTCGAGCTTGGGTCGCGCCCGTAGGTAAAATGCGTGTATTTGCCTACATTGTAGGCCGGCGCGACCCTGGATCGTTCGACCCTCACACCCCGCGAGGCGGGCCCCGGCGGCAGACGCTCCCGCGGCGCCTTGCGGGGAGAACGGGCCCCCGCGGCGGCCGCGTGAGGTGGCTCGGTTTGTGCAAACGCTCCCTTGGGAAAGCGAGGTCACCGTGTTGAAGCTGCCGCGTACGCACGAGGTCGAGGTCGAGCTGGGGACCAGCGAGCTCGAGATCGTCTCCGACGCCAGCCTCCGGGCCCCGAGCGCGCGGAGCGCCCCCGCCAAGCGCCGGCCCGTGCCGCACCGCGATTTCTCCTCCCCCCGCGTGGCCCCGCGCTTCCCTGCCCCGAGCCCCGCCCCGGCGCCACGGCCGTCGTCCCCTGCGCCTCGGCGCGCGTCGGCCGCGCCGGCGCGTGCGCCCGCCTCGTACCCGCCCGCCTCGTACCCGCCCGCCTCGTACCCGCAGCCCGCCTCGTACCCGCCGGCTCCCCACGCGTACGCCGCGCCGGCCTCGCGGCCCGTCCCGCAGCCCGTGCGTCCGACCCCGTACGGGTACGTCACGTCCGCGCCGCCGCCGCCCACCCCGTGGGACGCGAACCGGTCCGGGTACCAGCCGATGTTCGCGCCGTTCGTCCCGGCGCCGCCGAGCTCTCTCGCCGGCCTCGCCGACCGAAGCGACCAGCACGTGGCCGTCGCGGCGCCGAGCGCGACGCGGTCCTCCGGGCTCGTCTGGGCCGCGACGCTCGTGCTGATGGGCGCGGTCCTGGGCGCGATGTACGGCGTACAGCGGCGCCCCGCCGAGACCGCGGCGCACGCGCCCGTCGCGAAGGCCGTCGCCGTGGCCGCCCCGGTGGCC
>CAZHGG010000269.1:0-7717 GCA_964531755.1 uncultured Polyangiaceae bacterium | reverse complement strand
CGGCCCCCACGCGCTTCGAGCGCGGCATGGCCCCGCCCCCCGCGGCCATGGCCTCGTTCGGCTCGCCGGGCGCCATGCCGGCGCCCGCGCCCGCGCGGCGCATGATGGCGATGGCGGAGGCGTACGGCGGGTACGACGACGGCGACGACCTCGCCGCGCCCTCCCCCGCGGCGATGGTGGACGGCGGCGCCGACGCCGCCACCTTCGGCGACCGCGGCGAGCTCTTCGAGTACCGCGTGGGCCCGCGCGTCGCGCTCAAGCGCGGCGGCTCGGCCATGGTGCCGCTGCTGTCGGTGAAGCTCGACGCGACCAAGGAGCGCATCTGGCGGCGCGGCTCGCCGCCCGCGCCCGACCTCGTGGTGTCGTTCAGGAACACCTCCAACGCCGTGCTGGAGGAGGGGGCGGCGGTCATCTACGACGGCGACGTGTACGCCGGCGAGTCGATGGTGCCCTACAGCGCGCGCGGGGCGGACGTGAAGCTCTCGTTCGCGAAGGACCTCGCCGTCCGCTGCAAGCACGCCGAGCGGGTGCGCCACGCGACGCACGCGCTCCGCCTCCAGCGCGACTGCCTGCGCGTCGAGACCGAGACCGAGTGGCGCCACACGTTCACCGCCGAGAGCGACCACGCCGAGGCGATCATGGTGACGTTCGAGCTCCCGGTGGTCGCGGGGCGCTCGTTCGCGGGCGCGGCGCTGCAACCCGCGGAGACGACCGCCAGCTTCCACAGGTTCGTGGCCGAGGTGCCGGCGGCCGGGCGTGTGAGCGTGGAGGTCGTGGAGCGCGAGGTCACAGGCTCGCGGTCGGAGTACCCGCACCTCGCGGCCGCGCAGATCGACGCGTGGCTCACCGCGCGCCTGCTCGAGAAGCCCCACGCCGAGGCGATGCGGGAGGCGCTCGCCCTGTTCGCGGAGTGGCGCAAGCTCGACCAGGCGCAGCGCGACGTCGCGGGCGAGCGAGAGGCCCTCTACGAGAAGCAGCGGCGCATCAACGAGCAGCTGGCCGTGCTGAAGGACGGCGGGCCGGAGGCGCAGCTTCGCGCGCGGTACGTGCGCGAGCTCGAGGCCGCGCAAGACGCGCTGCTCGCGCTCGAGGCGAAGGAGAAGCGCCTCGGCGAAGAGGCGGCGCGCGCCTCGACCGCGGCGTGGAAGACCATCGCGGCGCAGACGCCCGGCTAGCGCGCTAGTCGAAGCCGAGGTTCAGCACGCCGCTGACCGGGAGCACGCCGTTCGACGCGACGTTGACGACGCCGAGCTGCAGTCCCGCCAGGTGGTCGGCGAGGTTGAACACGCCGACCTGGACGCCCGCGACTCGGTCCGCCAGGTTCACGACGCCCACCTGCGCGCCGACCGTGCGTTCGGCGAGGTTCGCCGCGCCGAGCTGCGAGCCCACGAGCTCGTGCCCCGCGTAATTGACCGCGCCGGCCTGCGCGAGACCGACGAACCGGTCGACGCCGTTGAAGCCGCCCACCTGGAGCGCGCCGTGAAACTGGGAGTCGACGAAGTTGGCTGCGCCCACCTGCGCGCCGCCGAAGAAGCTGCCCCCCACCAGGTTTCCGAGCCCGCCGGCCTGGAGCACGCCTCGGAAATCGTTGTCTGTCAACGACACCACCCCAACCTGCGTAACGCCCTGAAAGTCCTCGCGATTATTCTCTCCGTTGTCGATCGAGATCCCCAACACTTCTCGATAGAGGTTGTTTCCAACGTAGCTGACGACGCCCGCTTGCACGACTCCCGAGTACGTGCGCCAAGTGCCCGCTAGCACGCCGACCTGCAGCAGGCCCTCGAAGTCGCGTCCGGCGACGCTCGCGAGGCCGAGCTGGAGGCCACCACGGAAGTCTGTGCGCCTCGTGTAGCTGCCCAGGCCGACCTGGACGGCGGCTGTGGTGGTGGCGCGAGACCGGTTCACGAGCCCGAGCTGGAGGCCCGCGACGAGCGGGTGCTCGACCTCGTTCAGCATGCCGAGCTGCGCGGCGCCGACGAAGCGCGCCTCGCCATCGCTCGCGCCCTCGACCTCGTTCCACAAGCCGAGCTGCCCGAGCCCGGTGAATCGGGCGGCGCGGTTCCGAAGGGCGACCTGCCCGAGCCCGGTGAGCTCGTCCGCCGCGTTCGACACCAGGGAGACCTGGCCGAGCCCGTGGAGCGCGCCCACCTCGTTGCCCCGCAGCGAGAGCTGCAGGCCGCCGATGAACGCGCCAGAGCCGTTGCGCCAAAGCGACACGTCGGCGAGACCCACGGACGCCTCCGAGCGGTTCCACGTGAGGGCGAGCCGCCCGAGCCCGGTGAAGGTGTCCGCGTCGTTGTCGAGCCAGACCTGCCCCACGTAGCGATCGGTGAGCTCGTCCTCGGGCGGCGGCGGCGGCGGCGGCGGCGGCGGCGGCGGCGGCGGCGGTGGCGGTGGCGGCGGCGGTGGTGGCTCGTCGCCCACGTCGATCTCGACGGGCTGGAGGGACTCGAGCGGGACGTCACGCACGTAGCCGAGGGGCGCGCGCCCCGCGAGCTGCGCGACCAGGTCGGCGAGGGCCTCACGGAGGCGCGGCTCGACGAGGTGCGCGAGGTGTGGCGGTGGCGCGGGGAACTCGCAGCGCGCGCGTGTGACCGCGTGATCGTCGCGAAGATCGCGGACCTCGGCGGCGAGCACCACGACGGCCCCTCGGCTCGCGACGGTGACGAACAGCGCGACGTCGGCGACGTTGCGGATGCCGTCCGGGGCGCCCGCGACGGCCATGACCTCCACGCCGTCCTCGGCGGCGAGGAGAGCTCGCAGGTGCCGCGAGAGCCGCCCGAGCGAGGGCGGGGCGACGACGCCCTGCTCCGAGGCGACGGGGGTCACCGCGAGGCGCTCCGGAAGCTCTGCGCGCGACTCTCCCTCGGCGACGAGCCAGAGGGCCGCCACCGCGAGGGCTTGCGCGAGGACCCCCGCGGCGCGCGCGCTGCGCGGGGACCTCATGCGCGCCTCGCTGCCCCTACTGCGCGGGGCGCACGCACCGTCCGCCGAACTTGCCGTATTGGAACATCACCTGGAAGTTGGCGGTGTTGCCGCGGCCGTAGTTGTGCCCCTCCCACGAGCGCCCGACGATCCCCGCGAGCGGAATGCCCGTGTAGAGCGTCCCGATGCTCCCTGCGGGCTTGTTCGAGCGCGTGCAGGTGGTGGCGCCGCCAGCGGGCGCGGTCGAGAAGTCGCAGAAGTCGTACGTCGGGGAGGAGAAGTCCCCCGTGTATTCGCCCAGGTTCGCCATCAGATCGTACCAAGACTCACCGCCCGACTTGAGGTACGTCGCGTCGGTGGCGAACCTTCCCGGCCCGGCGATCCAGATGCTGAGGTCGCGGCTCTCGTTCTGGTTCCTCGGGAACTCGTAGAAGATGCCGCCGTTGCCGAGCGCCGTGTCTTGGCAGGACCAGCCGCCGTTGCCGGGGCGCCCGTTGCACCAGTTGTACGCCGGCCGACCGGGGTCGGTCGGGCCCATGGGCTGGGCGTACGCGCCCCACGCGTCCATGAAGTCGGCGTGCCTGGCGAGCTCGCCGCCATCCCACGCGCAGAACGCCGCCAACATCATGGGCGTGACGCACGTGAGGGGCTTCACGTCGAGCGTGGTCCGCGGGATCGTGCGCGGCGGGATGCCGTACTGGGCGATGTCGGCGTCCGGCTGCCAGTAGGTGGACGCGCCGAAGTTCCCCACGGCGGGATTCGCGACGTCGTACCAGTTCGAGCAGCCGCGAATGCCGTTGTAGTTGTCGATGTCGATCGCGCCAAGGTGGGCGACGATGTTGAGCGGCCCCGAGCGGGACGACGGGTAGAGGTTCCCGACCACGGGCGCGAGCGTCAGCAGCTGCGCGAGCTGCGAGCCGGGGTTCGCCGCCACGTAGGCCGCGACCCACGCGCGCACGTTCGGGCCCACCTGGGTGACGAAGCTGCGCATGCGCCCGGCGGTGATCTCGTACTTGTCGAGGCGCTTCGTGGTGCGCGTGGGCAGCGTGAGCGACCGACAGCAGGACTCATGCGCGGCCCCGGCCTCGCCCACCTCCTTCGTGCCGCAGGTGACGATGCCCGCGCTCTCCGCGGTGGCGCACGATCGGGCGATGCAGCGGCCCGCGGGCGAGCACGCCTCGGACAGGCAGTCGGCGGCGACCGCGCAGCGCCGATCGTCTTTGCACGCGGGCGCCTGGTAGGTGACGGCGCCCTCCGTCACGGCGCCGCCGCCGCAGTCGACGTCGGACTCGAGGCCGTTCTTGACGTTGTCGCTCGACGTCGGCGTCACGCACACGCCCCCGGCGCACGCCCGGAGCTGGCAGTCGTTGTCGGTGGCGCAAGCCAGCGTGAGGAGGCAGCGCGGCGCGTTCGGGCCGCCGCAGTCGACGTCGGTCTCGCCGGTGTTCTTCTTTCCGTCGGTCGCGCTCGGCGCGTCGCAGACGCCCGCGGTGCAGGTGGAGACGCAGTCGTCGCTGACCTTGCACTTCTGCCCCGCGCCGCAGAGCTGGGACGGGGCCGCCGTGCCGCCGCAGTCGATGCCGGTCTCGCCGCCGTCGCGGCGCCCGTCCTGGTGCACGCTCGCCGGGGGCGCGGTGCACGCGAGGGCGCGGCAGTAGTCGGTGCGGCAGTCGAGGTCTTGGAGGCACACCTCGCCGTTCTCGCAGGGGTTGGGGAGCCCCACGCCGCAGGTCTTGGTCCCGGGCGGGGCGCAGGTCTTGTCGGGCGCGCAGGTAGTGCTCTGGCAGTCCTCGTTCTTGGCGCAGGGCTCGCCGTCGCAGCGCGTGGGGCACGTGCCGCCGCAGTCGACGCCGGTCTCTTTGCCGTCCTGCACCTTGTTGGCGCACGAGCTCGCGACGCACGCCCCGCCCGCGCAGTTGAGCGACTCACAGTCGGTGGGATCGACGCACGCCTCTCCCACGCCGCACTTCTTCGGCAGGTTCTTCCCGCAGGGCACCGCCGCGTCGGGGACGGCGGCGTCGGGCGCCGGGGGCCGCGCGGCGTCCACGGTGGCCGAGACGGGCGGCGCGGCGTCCGTGGCGGGTGGGTCCGACGGCGGCGTGGAGCTGCAGGCCCCGGCGGTGACGCCGAGCAGGGCGAGGCTCGCGAGGAGCACATGACGAGACCCAGATGATCGAGCGGTTCGAGCCACGCAGCCTCCTCGCCGGTCCGACCGCGGCCAACCCGCCCGCCCAGCCCTTCCAGCCCGTCCAGCCTTCACGCTACCCGCTTTGCCTTCCCCCGCAACGCGACGTTTACGTCAGGAGGGGGGCGGCGCTGCCCGGCTGCGCGACGGTGCCGCCGGCGAAGCCCTCGAGCACGCCGCACATGGCCAGCGTCATCGCCCTCCGCGTGAGCCCGACGCGGGCGAGCAGGGGCATGACCGCGTCGCGGAGGTCGCCCAGGAGCGGCTGGTCGCCCTGGAAGAAGGGCGTGAGCCAGCGGGTCGCGAGCTGGTAGAACGCGAGGTGCTGACGCCGCTCGCGCGAGTAGGCGTCGAGCGCGACCGGCAGGTCGTCGTGCGCGGCGAGCGTCTCGGCCAGGACGAGCGCGTCCCACAACGCGAGGTTGCAGCCCTGCCCGAGCTGCGGGCTCATGGCGTGCGCGGCGTCGCCCAGGTACACCACGCTGCGGGTGTTCCAGCGGTCCATGCGCACGTCGAGGTAGCCGGAGTAGAGCACCTGCTCGGGCTCGCGGATCTGAAGGAGCACCGGCTCTGCCTGGGGGCAGAGCTGGAGCGCCTCGCGCCGCCACGCGTCGAGCCCCGCGGCGCGCCACTCCGCCAAGCGATCGGCGCGGAGGCTCCAAAAGAGGCTCACGAGGGGCGTGATGCCCGCGGGCCCAGTCCCCGTCGGCAGGAGCCCGAGCATCTGGCGGTTCTTGCGCACGGCCTGGTGGAGCGTGTGTCCGAAGGCGCGCGCGGGGTCCTCGCCGACGAACCACAGCGCACCCCACGGGTAGGGCGTGATCTGCTTCGCCAGGTCGGTATCGTCGCGGAAGTGCGAGCGCGCGCCGTCGCACACGAGGACGAGCTCGTGCGGTCCGTGACGCCTCCCTTCGTCGTCGACGATCCAGTGTCGCCGCGGCGGCGGCCTCGTCGGCCCGCCCGGCGCGCTCCGCGCGGGGGTCTCCGCGCGCGCGAGGTCTTCGCCCGCGACGCCGAGCCGCACGTCGATGGCGCGCGCCTCCACCTCGTCGAAGAGCGACTGGAAGACGACCCCGCGATGGACTCCGAGGCCGTAGAGGCGCTCGCCCACGTCGCGGTAGCGCAGGTCGAACACGGTGCGCCCCCGCGCGTCCACGGCGCGGAGGCGATCGATGCGCGCGCCCCTCGCCGTGACGTTCGACTTGAGCCCCAGGCGCCGCAGCACGTGGAGGCCCGTAGGCTGGAGGGTGATCCCTGCGCCGACGGGCCGGGGATCGGAGACCCGCTCGTACACAGTGATCCGGTGGCCGGCGCGCTCGAGGAAGAGCGCCGCGGCGCTGCCCGCGGTTCCGCACCCGATGATCCCGACCGACAGCTCGCGCACGCTCGACCAGTATCACGGAGCGCGCGAGGCGGCGGCGCGGCTAGAAGCCCGCGCAGACGGCCGGCACGGGGCGGCCGGCGAGCGCGCCGCGGATGACCCCGAGCTCGGGCGCGTTGCTGTTTGGCCCCGCGGCGCGCACGATGGCGAGGCACTGCGCCGCTGCGTTGCGCAGCAGCCCGGCCTCGGGCGAGAGCCCCAAGCGGCTGGCCTCGGCGTTGAGCGCGGCGCAGCACTGCCCAAGCCGGCCGAGGTTGTTGCCCCCGCCCCCAGCCGTCGTCGCGCCGAGCCCCGGGTCGTCGATGGCGGCGTAGAGGCGTGTCTCCTCGAAGTCGGGGCAGCCCGTCGTGAACGTGCGGCAGCCCGTGCAGCCGAGCGTGCCGACCTGGTCGCGGCACACCCGCGAGCCAATGCAGCTCGCCGGCGTGACGTCGACGGCGCCGTCGTTCGCCTTCACGCACTCCTTGTCCGCCTTGCGGTAGCGCGGCGCGTCCGCCAGCACCTGCGGGCCCACCGTGACGCTCGTTGTCTCGTTCGCCTTGCGCTTGCCGACCGCGTCGACGTACGTGAGCGTCGTGGGCCCCACCGCGGGGATGACCGAGCACGCGGGCGCGATGAGCTGGGCGAGCGGCTGGGTGCACTTGGCGTCCGCGTACACCCCCTCGAAGGTCCACCCGGCCATCGGCGCGAGCTGGCACCCGGCGCACTTCGTGATGTCGACCGGCCCGGCCTCCACGGGGATGGGGGCGGCGGCCTCCGGCACCTCGACCGGCGCGGGCTTTGGGGCTTCGCGGCAAGCCGACAAGAGCACGGGGAGGAGCAGGGGGCCGAAGGCTTGGACGCGCATGTGCGTCAGCCTACCACACGCGCCCGGAGGGGACCTGCGGCCCACCACGGGCACCGCGCCGCCCCGCTACTTGAGCTGCCCCGTGCTCGCGCAGGTGCTCGCGATGCTCGGGGAGATCGTGCCCGAGAGCGCGGGCCCCGCCCCGCGGGGGTTGAAGCGCACGCGCCCCGCGCCGCCGCCGCCGCCCCCGCCCGGCCCGGCGACGAACGTGCCGTCGCCGCCGGCGACTGCGTCGCCCGCCGAGCCGTTGCCGCCGGTGGAGGGGCCGGTGGCGCCCTTGGCCGCGGTGCCGCCGCCCGAGCCTCCCTTGTCGACGGCGCCGCCGCCGCCCGACGAGCCGCCGACGAGCGGCACGTTCTCCGCGGTGCCCCACGGCGCG
>CAZHGG010000268.1:0-7748 GCA_964531755.1 uncultured Polyangiaceae bacterium | reverse complement strand
GGGCCGAGCGAGGCCGCGGCGCCCGCCCTGCTCGCCGACGCGGTGGCGGCCCCGGCGAGCGAGGCCGCGGCGCCCCCTCAGGTAGTCAAGTTGATTGACCGACCGCTCCGCGTGACGACCCTGGGGGTCGCCCTCGCGGCGCCCGGGACGATGGCGCTCGAGGGCGGCGCGCGCCTCTTCGAGCTCGAGCTCTGCCCGGTCGAGTCTCTGCAGAAGGTGGAGGGGCGGCTCGTTCGAGGCGGCGCCGACGCGGACGGGGCGGACATCGCCGTCGTGGCGCTCCCCGACCTCGTCGCCGCCACCGAGCGGATGCGAGCGCTCGAGCCTCAGGCGTTCCTCCTCGTCGGCTTCTCCCAGGCGGCCGAGCGCCTCGTGCCCGCGCCGGGCGCGCCTCGTGGCCCCGCGCCCACGGGCGACGTGAAGGTCTTCGTGCCCACGGGCGAGCGCCTCGCGTCGCGCGAGTGGATGGCCCTCTTCGCGCTCGACGCTGCGGGCGCGCCGCCGTCGCGCGTGAAGCTCCTCGTCGCCGACGAGCGCCCCAAGGACGCGGCGTTCGTGGCCGGCTCCTTCGCCGACAAGAACGAAGGGGAGCACCTCCTGTCGACGGTCGAGGCGGCCGGGCTCGTTCCCTATGTGGCCGTGACCACCAAGCACACGCTCACGTCGAGCGAGCCGCTCGTGCGGGCGTTCGCGCAGGCGTGGCTCACGGGCCTCGAGCGCGCCCAGTCCGACGCCGGGGGCGCCGCCAAGCGCGTCCTTGGGAAGGAGGGCGCCGTGTTCTCGAGCGCGGCCGAGGTGACGGGCGACGTCGGGGGCCTCGTCGAGCGCCTCGGGCGCGTGTCGCGGGTCACGCTCGGCGACAACGCGCGCCTGCTCGGCGCGACCCCCACGGGCGCCGGGCGGCGGGCGCCCCTCGAGGCGCTCTCTTCGGCGATGGTCGACGCGTACCGCGACGTGGGGCTCCTCACCACCGCGCCGTCGTGGCCGCTCGTCGAGCGCAAGGTCGTCGCGACGATCGCCAAGGACACGCCCGCCGCGCTCACGGAGGTCGAGCGGCTCGACTGCTCTCGCAGCCGACGCAGGCCCGTCGCCTCGCGCAAGGAGTCAGGCGCGACGCTCGACGAGGCCGCGCTGCTGCGGCACGTGGAGGTCTTTGCCGTGGCGTACGAGGGCTGCGCGCTGCGTGTGAGCCTCAAGGGGGGCGAGAAGCCGGCCGCGACGTTCGCGCAGACCGCGCGCGACAAACTCGGGCTCTCGGCCCAGAAGCTGCTCGCGGGCACCGCCGCGACGCCCGGGCCGGCGCTGCTCGAGGTCGTCCCGCCGCCGGCCCCGTAGAGCGCCCGACCGCGCACGGCCTCTCAGCCCGGTGATTCGCGGGGCCGAGGGGCCCGTCGGCGTGCGTGCCCGGGCCGCCCGGGCGCGATCGGAGGAGCGCGCGGAGCCAAGTCTTCCGGGTGAGCCCGCGCCGCACGATCGCAACGAAGGCGGTCGGGGCGCGGCGACGATGGGCCGACGGGAGTCCACCCACGGGCTGCTAAGCCTTGACAGCGCGGGTCGAAGCGGCTCCCTTCGCCCGCCATGGTTACGAAAGCGGCGCCGCACCCTCGGGGGCTCTACCTCCTGTTTTTCACCGAGATGTGGGAGCGCTTCAGCTACTACGGCATGCGCGCGCTGCTCATGACGTACATGCTGAACTACCTCCTGTGGCAGCCCGAGCGCGCCTCCGGGGTGTACAAGTGGTACACGAGCCTCGTCTACCTCACGCCGCTGCTCGGCGGGCTCATCGCCGACCGCCTCCTCGGCCTGCGCAACAGCATCGTCATCGGCGGCATCCTGATGGCGATCGGCCACTTCTTGATGGCCTTCGAGGCGCTGCCCTTCTTCTACGCGGCGCTCGGGTTCCTCATCGCGGGCAACGGGTTCTTCAAGCCGAACATCTCCACGATGGTCGGGAAGATGTACCCGAAGGGCGACAACCGCCGCGACGGCGCGTTCACGATCTTCTACATGGGCATCAACCTGGGCGCGTTCCTGTCGCCGCTCGTCTGCGCGTGGCTGAAGCAGCACTACTCGTTCCACTACGGGTTCGCGGCGGCGGGCGTCGGCATGTGCATCGGCCTCACGGTGTTCCTGGTGGGTCAGAAGCGCGTGCTGGCGGACATCGCCGCGGCCGAGGTCGCCGAGAAGAGCGCCAAGGCCGAGGCCGAGGACGCCGCGAAGGAAGAGGCCGCGAACGAGCCGCCGACGGGCAGCGCGTACCGCGACGGGAAGCCCGAGCAAGCCGCCGACCCCGCGGACGGTGCGCGTGGCTTCGCCGGCGGCCTCTCGCTGGTCTACCCGTTCGTCATGATCCTGGCCGCGCTCGGCATCGCGGGCATGTACGTCGCGATGTTCCTCTCCGGCCAGGCGAAGGGCACCGCGCTCATCATGCCGGTCGCGTTCGGCGGCGTGTTCGTGACGATGGCGGTCATCCTCCTGCGCCTGAAGGGGAGAGAGGGCGACAAGAGCAAGGTCATCTTCATGCTCTTCTGCTTCGCCGTGCTCTTCTGGATGGCGTTCGAGCAAGCGGGCAACGCGCTCAACATCTGGGCCGACCAGCACACCGTGCTGAAGGTGGGCACGTTCGAATACCCGGCCGAGTACTTCCAGTCGGTCAACGCGGTGCTCATCTTCATCCTCGCGCCGCTCTTCACGATGTTCTGGATCAAGGTGTGGAACCCCTCCACGCCGGTGAAGATGTTCGTCGCGCTGCTCTTCATGACGGCGTCGTTCGTCGCGATGGTGGCGGGCGCGAGCTCGGAGAACTCGCGCGAGTCGCGCGTGAAGCTCGCGGGCCCGGTGCCCGCGGGGGTCGACGTGTCCAAGCTCGATGCGGGGCGCCTCCGCTTCGAGGGGGGGGAGCTCGTCGTGAAGGGCGTGCTGCCCATCTTCGGGCGCAACGGCGCCATCGCCGCCTCGGTGCCCGAGGCCTACGCGAAGTTCGTGGACACGCTCGAGGAGCGCACCAAGGGCGCCACCAAGGCCGCCCCGGTGACCATCGAGCTCACGACCTTGCCCGAGTATTTCGAGCCGCTCTCGGCGAAGGACGCGAAGGACGGCGAGGTCAACGGCGCCGCCGAGGTGGTGGGCGCCACCATCGGCGCGGACGGCAAGCTGACGTCGGGCGCCGGCGCCAAGATCGTGTTTCACTTCACGGCCCCACTCGACGAGAACTCGAAGGTGAGCGTGCTCCAGTGTGCGGCCCCGCCCACGTGGAAGGCGGCCATCGTCGAGCTCGCGAAGGCGAGCCAAGACAGCCGCGTGAGCGGCATGTGGCTCTTCCTGAGCTACCTGCTCGCGACGCTCGGCGAGCTGTGCCTCTCGCCGGTCGGCCTGTCGATGGTCACGAAGCTCGCGCCCGCGCGGTTTGGCTCGCTGTTCATGGGCGTGTGGCTGCTGTCGAGCTCGGTCGCGCAGTACGTGGGCGGCAGCATCGGCGAGTCGTGGGGCAAGGTCACGCCCGTGAGCTACTTCCAGCTCTTCGTCGTGATCAGCGTCCTCGGCGCCGGCGTGCTCTTCGTGTTCTCGCGCCCGATCCGCAAGCTGATGCACGAGGTGACGTAGGCGTGTCGAAGGCCTTCACGAAGGAGCCCGAGCCCGGCGCCGATGACGACGAGGCGGACGAGGTCGAGCCTGCGCCGCGGGGCCCGAGCTACATCACGCGCGAGGGGCAGCGCCGCCTCCGCGACGAGCTCGAGCGGCTCTGGCACGGCGAGCGGCCCAAGGTCACCGCCGACGTGCAGGCGGCCGCCGCGCAGGGCGATCGCTCGGAGAATGCAGAGTACATCTATGGCAAGAAGCGCCTGCGCGAGATCGATCGCCGCATCCGCTTCCTGTCGAAGCGGCTCGACGTGCTCCGGGTCGTCGAGCCCGGCGCGCACGGCGACGACGGGCGGGTCTTCTTCGGCGCGTGGGTCACCGTGGAGGACGAAGACGGCGCGGAGGCGACCTACCGCATCGTCGGCCCCGACGAGATCGACCTCGCCCGCAGGCACATCAGCGTCGCCTCGCCGGTCGCGAAGGCGCTGCTCGGCAAGCGGGAAGGGGACACCACGGTGGTGGCGCGCCCGAAGGGGCCGGTCGAGCTCACGGTGGTCCGCGTGACCTACGACGAGGGCCCTGTCGAGTCGACGACGCCGCGGTAGCGGGCGCGGCGCCTCGCGGAGAGGGCCGCTGCCGCGGCTCGCGCGGCGCTCACGGCTCGCGGCAGGTGGTCGACTCGCCCGACTCTGGCACGCAGATCTTGTAGTCGTAGGCGCCGGGCATGCACATGAAGTTGCCTGGGCAGTCGGACGGCTTCGAGCACCCTTGGTAGCAAATGTAGGGGTTGCCCGCCTTGCCGAACGAGCCGCACGCGCCACCCTCGCACTCGAGCCCCGCGTTGGCGTCGTGGGTGGCGGTGCAGCAGTCGCCGAGCTTCCGCGTGCCGCGCGTGAAGAGGTTGCCCGGAATGCACTGGGTCGTCGCGCTCGGTGAGCACAGCCGGTCGGCGCCCGACCCCTGGCAGGTGAAGGTCCCCGCCGTGGCGAGGCACCCGCTCGGGTCGCTGCAGCGATCGACGCACATCCGCCCGCCCGGCGCGTCGACGCACTGGCGAGAGCGGCACTCGTTCTCGCTCGAGCAACAGTACCCGTTGGGGAGCGCGCCGAAGGGCCCGGGGCCGGAGGGGCCCGAGCCTACGGGACG
Source organism: uncultured Polyangiaceae bacterium (assembly GCA_964531755.1). Lineage (GTDB taxonomy): Bacteria > Myxococcota_A > Polyangia > Polyangiales > Polyangiaceae > JAAFHV01. Next base: position 3,023 of record CAZHGG010000268.1, on the reverse strand, counting down.
CGACGCGGCGTCTTCGGCCGCGGAGCCGGACGGCGCGGGCGGACCGGGCGGGGAGGCGGGGCCGCCGCCCTCGCCCGTCGCCGCGGGACCCCCGTCGGGGAGCGCGTCGTCACCGCCCTCCTTGAGGTCGCTGCACGCCACGGCGGCGATCGCGACCGCGACCGCGGAGAGCCAGGAGACGAGCGTGCGCGCGGGGGCCATCCCCCCGTCTTACGCCTGCGCGCGCCCGTTCTTCCCTCGTGCACGCGGACGGCAGCGGGGTAGAGCGGGAGGTGCCAAGAGGGCCGCCTCAGCGGACGAGCGAGAGCCTCGCGCCCGAGCCGAAGGCGGCGAGGTGACCGCTCTCCTCCGCGATGTACGCGTCGCACCGCTCGTCCACGCGCAGGAGGTCGGGGATGGCGTCGCACGGGCCCACGGTGCCGAGGCGCGCGCCGTCCTGCGGACGGAACACGTGTACGTCAATGTGTGGAACAAAGAGCGCACCCGAGCGGAGCACCGGCTCGAGGCGCCTCGGGGAGTCGGCCTCGTTCGCGCGCCCGAGCTCCTGCCGGTACCGAACGCGACCGCCGGCCGACTCGACGGCGAGCAGCTCGCCCGTCGGCGTGTTCCCGATGACCAGGTCGTCGACCGCGAGCCAGGAGGTGCCCACGGGCGCCACCGCGCTCTTCGTGTCGAACCGCGGCCGCCCAGTGGCGCGGTCGAGGCCCACGAGGCGCAGGCCGTCGCGCTGACGGAGGGCGAGGACCACGGCGTCCGTCGCGACGAGCGGGCTCCCCTCGACCGTGACCGTGCCCGCGAGCGTGTGCGACACGCGCACCTCGCCTGAGAAGGGATCGATGATCGCGAGCTGGCCGGGGCCGTGCGCGGCGCCCGCGACGGCGTAGAGCCCGTGCTGGTCGACCGTAGGCGCCGCGCAGAACCGGAGTCGGTCGCGGACGCGCCAGACGACCGAGCCCGTCGCGACGTCCAGCGCGGTGAGCGCGGTGTCCCCGGTGGCCACGTAGAGGAGCTTCCCCGAGCGCTTGAGGCGGAGGGCGCCCGAGCTCTTCCCCCACGCGTAGCGCCACCGAGGCTCGCCCGTGAGCAGGTCGAGGGCGACGAGGTGCCGCTCGCCCTCGGTCAGGATGAGGAGGCGCGGGAGGCCCGGCGCGCTGACGACGCACCCCGCCTGCGGCCCGGCGCCGCGGGGCGCGATCCACGTGCGGAGCGCGACCTCGCCGTTGCCGAAGTCGTGCACCGTCACCTCGCCGTCGCTGGCCACCCGCGCGATGCCCGCGGGCGTGACCACGCTCGTGGCGCGCGCGGCGGGGGCGCGCCACAGGACGTCGCCGGTCGCGCGGTCGAGGCACGCGAGCTCGTGGACCGAGCTCACGATGAGCCGGTCGCCGCACAGGAACGTCCCGCGGAGGTCGATGCCGGCGATCTGCGCGCGCCACTTCGGGGCGTAGCGGAGGCGCGCCGGGGGCACGGCGTCGGCGCGCGGACGGGCGGCGCCCTCGGCGAACGCGCGGTACGACTCGGGCGCGCGGTTCACGAACGAGTCGGAGCGCTTCACCTCGCGGAGCGCGCCCTCGAGCTCGCGGACCTGGCGGCGGAAGGCCGAGAGCCGGAGGTTCATCGACTGCGAGCGGTCGCGCCGGACGACCGCCCGGACGACCGCGCGCCCGAATGAGAGCGCGGCCTCGACGACGTCGGAGACCCCGAGGTTCGGGAATGTGTAGAGTGCACGTTCGCGGCTCGCGAGCTCTGCGCTGCCGAGGACGAGCGCGGCGCTCTCCGCGCCCGCCGCGTCGCAGCTCGCGCGGAGCCCGAGCAAGAGCCCGCCGGCGTTCGCCCGGACGTGGAAGCCCTGACCGCGCTCCCACGAGGCGAGGGCCCCTCGCGCGAGCTCCACGAGGCGCTCGGCCACCAGGAAGGGCGCGGCCTCCCCGAGGTCGACGGCGCGCCCGCGGATCTCGGCGCGCATTCGCCCCCGGAAGAGGAGCGCGTGAAGATCGGCCCGCTCGACGCTCGACTGCGCGGCGCCGCGCGCCCCCTCGCGGAGGAGGAACTCCGCCGCGAACGAGATGGGCGCGTCGCGGTCGAGCTCGATGACGACCGGCGTGGGGCGCGGCAGCGGCAGGTCGCTGTCGGCGCCGAGGTCCTCGGTCTCGGCCAGCAGCCGGCGGACGGTCTCGAGCTCGGGGGCGCGCCCGCGCGTCGCGCCCGCCACGCCGCCCGCGGCGCTCGCGAGCGCGTCGAGCACGCTCGCGCGCACCTCGCTGAAGGCGACGGGGCGCTCGTGCACGAGGACCTTCGGGTCGCCACCGGCGCGGTACACGCTGAGCAGCGCGGTCGGGCCGAAGCGCTCCACTGCGAGCTCCCAAGAGTCGTCGTAGAAGCGCACGATCGCCTTGCCTCGGTGGGCGGCGAGCAGCGGCGTGAGCGCGCTCGCGAGGTCGCGGAGGACGCTCACCGCGTTGCGCTCGTTGACGCTCGCGGTGACGTTGGTGCCCTGGATGAAGATGTCGAGGACCTCGCGCGGCGCCGGGCCACGCGGGGCGCCGCCTCGTCGCTGCGCCAGCGACGCCTCCCCGCGGGGCGGGGGCTCGGCGGAGGAACCTTGGTCGACGAATATCTCGAAGCTTCGCATGCTCTCTACGGCTCTCCTCGGGTTGCGACGGCAGGGCCATGGTAGGAAGCGGCGGGTGAGACCTGTAGTTTTCGGCGCAGGATGAAGGCAACTGGACAAGCCCTGTCCGCGCTGGTAGCCCCCCGCGCCGCCACGCGCGGGGCGCTCGCGCTCGCGGTCATCGGGCTCGGGTGCGCGCTCCTGCCCGCGGCCTTCATGTGGGGCTTCACGGTCGACGACGCGATCATCTCGGCGCGCGACGCGGTGAACCTCGCGGCGGGCGCGGGCTACCGCTTCGACGCGCGCGGGCCGGCGACCGACGGTGTCACCCCGCTCCGGCCGCCGCTCCTCCTCGCCGCCCTCGCGGCCGGCGCGGCGGCAGGCGGCGCGCCGCTGGCGGTGGCGGTCGTCG
>CAZHGG010000267.1:0-7750 GCA_964531755.1 uncultured Polyangiaceae bacterium | reverse complement strand
ACGCCCCCCCCGCGAGCCGCCTCGCGGCCGCCCGTCGTGCAGCACGACGGGGCCACCCCGCCCGACGACGCCGGGACGGGCACCGCCGGCGGCGCGGCGACCGACGGCGGCGCCGGCGGCGACGCGGGCACCGGCGACGCAGGCACCCCCACGGGGTGCGCGAGCCCGAACGCGTGCGCGGGGGCGACCGCCATGGGCGGCGTGAGCGGCGACACGGGCGCGGGCACGGCGCGCCAGACCGGCTCCACGTCCAAGTGGCTGAAGCTCCGCGTGAGCGAGGACGACAGCGCCGTCACGTCGGGCAAGAAGCTCAAGCTCAACCTCACGCTCACCTCCCCGCCCGGGAGCAATTTCGATCTGCGCGTGTACCTGCCGCTCGATCCGACCAGCGAGAAGTGCACCGGGGCCGACCGCGTGACGAGCGCCACGACGGGCCCGGACGTCGCCTCCCTCGAGTGGGGCGAGGGCACGTTCCCCAACGGGGCGGACGACGGCCGCACGGTCACGATCGAGGTGCTGCACGTGTCGGGCACCTGCGATCCCTCGAAGACGTGGACGCTGCTCGCCGAGGGCAACCGGTAGCGACTCGGGCCAGCGCTCGAGCACACCTCACTTCCCGCCCCGAAGATTGGCCATGAGGCGGCGAGGCGAGCTCGACGAAGCGCCTCTTCATCGATGGATCTCGCAGGTCGGCTGCGACGGCGCTCCCTTTTGGGCGACGGACCTCCTCCTCCTCACGCATTCGTAACAATCGAGCCTAGGGACTTGTGGCGGTGACGCGAGCGGATCCCCTACTTTGGCCCCAACAGCTCGTTTCTGCTAGGCAATCTGGTGCCGCTCGGCCCGCGTGAGACGGCCAGCTACGCCTCCCCGGCGGCGCCAACGGACGGCCGCGCTCGGCGCCGCCGGTCTCGGGGCCATTCGGCGAGTGGTGCGGCGCCGGGCCTGGACTACGCTTCAAGCTCGCTCTTCCTTCGCCCTTGGAGCTCATGTGAGAAACAACCTCGTCCGCTCGCTCTCGATCGCCTGTCTGCTCTCTCTCCTCGGCGCGGCGGCCTGCTCCAGCACGCCCGCCACCTCCGACGGTGGCGCCGACGCGTCCTCCGTGACGGACAGCGCGACCCCGCCGGTCGACGCCGCCACCCCCGACTCGGCGACCCCGCCGGTCGACGCCGCGACGCCGGACTCCGCGGTCCCGCCCGACGCGTCCGCGCCCTTCGCCTGCTCCGGGGCCGACGCCGGCGCGCAGTGCAACACCGTGGTGAACGGCGCGACGGACGTCGGCGTCACGGTGGGGACGGGCGCGCTGCCCACGGGCACGGGCGGCGCCGTGGTCGACGGTCGCTACTACCTGACCAACCTCACGACGTACCCGGGCACCGGCGTCCCCTCGACCCTCGTCATGCGCCAGACGCTCGAGCTCTGCAGCGGCGGGATGGTCGGCCAGCTCGTCAACGATGAGAAGGGCGTGACCAAGCGAAAGACCTTCAGCTTCACCACCGCGGGCAACGTGCCGACCACGATCCAGACGTGCCAAACGGTCGTGGGCGACGACGCGATTCCCTACCAGAGCTACGCCGCCACGGCCACGACCCTGACGTTCTACGCCGCGGCGCCGTACGTGTTCTCCGCGACGTATACGAAGCAGTAGTCGCGGCGACCGCCTTCGCGCCGGCTCGGGGCGCGCCGGCGCGGGGCGGCGGGGAGCACTGGCAAGCACCGGAGGCGGCGGCGGGGCGCGCCGGGCTCGGGAGACGCCCGGTTGCTGGTTGACGCCCAGCGCGAGACGCCCGAGCTCCTCGGAAGAGAGATCCTCGCGTGGGCTCACGCGCGCCCGACACGGACAAGAACCACGACGGGACGGTGCAGGTCTCCGAGCTCGTCGACGACGTAGTCACCCGCGTGACGAAGGCGACCGGCGGGGCGCAGACGCCGTGGGTCGCGCGGCGCGAGCTCTTCGGAGACTTCGGGCTCCTCCCGGCGGGCGCCGTCGAGCGCCCGCGAGGGTCGAGGAACGCTTTGGGCCTCGCGTGAGGCGCGTGGGCCCCAGCGCGCGCGCGGCGCCCAGAAGAAAACCGGGTCGCCGAGCGCGGGCGCGGCCTCGAGGGTCGTGGCACGGGCGTTGCTGAACACCTCGGCAGCGCGGTCCGGCTCGACCGCCCCACGAGGTTCCCATGGTCAACCGCCTGCTCCGCTTGCTCGTCCTCCCGGTCGCCTTCCCGCTCTCTCTCCCGCTCGCGCTCGCCGTCCCGCTCGCCGCGCTCGCCTCGCTGGGCTGCTCCGCCGAGACCGGTGACGACGTGGAGGCCTCCGAGACCTCCGAGGCCGCCCTCACGCCGTGCCCCCACGAGATCCGCGACCGGACCGCCGAGACGCTCGCGGCGATGCCCTTTCAGAAGCTCGACAGGGGCGCGCTCCCGGCCGACATCGCGGCCGTCGCGTGGGGCTACCCCACGCCGTCTCGCTCGGTGCCGGGCAACTTCGGCGCGGGGCGCTCGTACAACGAGGGCCACGAGGGCGCCGACATCGGCGGCGCGAGCGGCGAGGCGATCCTCGCGGCCGCCGCCGGGACCGTGGTCTACACGCTGACGAGCTGTCCGAACGACAACGCGGGCAGAAATCGCCTCTGCGGGAACGGCTGGGGCAAACACGTCGTCGTCCGGCACGCGCCGAACGTGTACACGCGCTACGCCCACTTGAGCGCGGTGCCCGTGAAGGTGGGAGACCAGGTCACGAAGGGGCAGCGGATCGGGAGCCTCGGGATCTCGGGCCTCAGCGACGGCCCGCACCTCCACTTCGAGCTCGGCAAGCGGGCGACCCCGTTCAGCGCGTGCGGCGCGCCGCAGAATTTCGACTCGGTCCACGATCCCGCGAAGCTCGCGTACGACCGCGCGCCCGCGAGCACGTTCCCGAAGGGGTGCCTCGTCGCGACCGACAGCGCGAACGTGCGCGCCGAGCCGAACGGGACGATCCTCACGACCCTCCAGAAGGGCTCGTCCGTGCAGGCGATCGCCGCCGAGGGCGCGTGGTTCGCGGTCACCTTCCGATATCAGCAGAAGGACTGGGGCACCGCCGGGAGCCCGGCGTTCATCCACACGTCCCAGCTGTCGTGCCGGTGAGCGCCGTCAGCGTGATTTGGACTTGATCTTGGTGAAGTACCGACGCGCGATCCCGAAGTTGGCCGCCGCGCGCGCGACGCTGCCGCCGGATTTTTGGAGCGCGACGGTCACGAACCTCCGATCGAACTCGTCGAGCACGCGGCGACGGGCCAAGGTGTACGGCACGCCGTCGCGGAGCAGGCCGTCCACGAGATCGGGCTCCTCGCCGAGGGGCTCGTCGGCGCTCGCGGCGTCGTCCCACACGTCCGCCTGGCCCAGCGAGAAGCGCCGGAGGACCGCGTTGTGGAGCTCGCGCACGTTCCCGGGCCAGCGGTAGCTCTGCCAGCGCGCGAGAAACTCGGTAGGGAACGGCTGGGTCCCCGCCGCGAGCTTGTTCCAGAGGTGCGTCGCGAGCAGCTCCACGTCGCCGTCACGCGCGCGGAGCGGGGGCACGAAGAGGCGCGCGACGGCGAGGCGGTAATACAAGTCGTCGCGGAAGCGGCCGGCCTGGATCTCGGCCTCGAGATCGCGGCGCGTCGCCGAGAGGAGGCGCACGTTCACCTTGAGCCACCGGGTGCCGCCGACGCGCTGGACCTCCTGGCGCTCCACCGCGCGGAGGAGCTTCGCCTGCAGAGAGATGTCGAGATCGCCCACCTCGTCGATGAGCAGCGTGCCGCCGCTCGCGACCTCGAACACGCCAGGCCGCGCCTCCACCGCGCCGGTGAAGGCGCCGCGCTCGTGCCCGAAGAGGCTGGCCTCGAGGAGCTGGGGCGAGACCGTGGTGCAGTCGAAGACGACGAAGGGCTTGGCGGCCCGCCCGCTCGCCTCGTGGAGCGCCTCGGCCACGAGCTCCTTGCCGGTGCCGGTCTCTCCCTCCACGAGCACGGGCAGCTCGGTCGGCGCGAGCTGGTCGCAGCGCGCAAAGAGCCCCCGCATCGCCGCGCTCGCCCCGATGACCCGGCCGAAGCGCGTGCGCGTGGACGCGACCGCGGGCTCGAGCGCGCGCGTGGCCTCGAGGCCGAGCAGCGTGTCGCCGAGCCGGAGCCGGTCGCCCGCGCCGGCGTAGGCGTCGAGGACCCGCGCCTGGTTCAGGTAGACCCCGTTGGTCGACGAGAGGTCGAGGACGCGGAGGCCGAGCGGCTCCACGGTGAGCCGCACGTGGCGCCGTGAGACCTTGGGGTCCGAGAGCCGAAGCTCGCACGTCGCGCTCTTCCCGACGAACGCGTCGCCGGTGACGACCGCCGACGCGCCGCGGTCCACGCCCTCGAGCACGGTGACGCCGTACGCGTCCACGGTGCGCTCCGGAGCGCCGTCGTGCGTCGTGCCTGCGGTGGCCTCGTCGAAGTGGATAGGCATCGGGGCCCCTGGGAGGTGCCCCGAGACCGTCGGAGAACCCGCGCGCGAGATTACCGCGCCGTGGCGCGCGGAGGAACGAAGAGGTCCTCTCGCTGAGGCGCGCGGGCCTCAGCCTGCCTCGCGGGCCTCGTCACACGCGGCGATCGCGGCGCCCGGGCGGTGCGTGGCGCTGGCACGGAGCTTGGAATGGTCGGCGAGCGAAGCTCTCGAAAGGACCCCCCTGTGCGAAACCCGATCCTCCTCTCCGCCACCTCGCTCGCGGCGCTCACCGCCGCCCTCGTCTCCTTCTCCGCGTGCTCCGACGCGGGGACCTCGCCCGACGCGGCCGCGCCGACGACGCCCACGCCGACGACGCCAACGCCGACGCCGACACCGGAGGAGGACGCGACGGCGGCGCCCGTCGAGGACGCCTCGCGCCCCGACCGCGCCGTGGCGGCGGACGTCCGGACGCGCATCTCGGCCTACGACGCGGCGCTCGCGAAGGCCGTGTGCGCGAAGCTCACGACGTGCTGCTCGGACGCGGACCTCGCGAGCTATACGCGGCAGTTCGCGGAGTCCCCCTACAAGGTGTCGACGCCGGTGACCGCCACGAGCTGCGAGGCTGTGCTGAAGGAGGCGTTCGACGCGCTGTACCTCAAGAAGTGGGGAGTGTCGGTCTCGGTGGGGAACATCGAGTTCAGCGACGCGCGTGCGGCGACGTGCCTCGACGGCGTGCAGAAGGCCACGTGCGGCGGCGCGCTCGTCGGCGCGCTCTTCGACGCCGCGTGCTTCGGCGTGCGCGGCAACGAGGTCTTCAAGAAGGTCGGCAAGCTCGGCGCGCCGTGCGACGACATCGGCGACACGACGTTCATCGGTGAGTGCGACCCGGCGCTCGGGTACTGCGGCGAGGCGAAGGTGTGCGTGCCGTGGCGAGGCACCGGCGAAGACTGCGGGATCCTCGTCCAAGACGGCGGGCCCGCGAAGCGCCTCTTCTGCGCGCCGGGCACCAACTGCGACGGCGGCTCGATCCGCGCCCCGGGCAAGTGCAGCGGCCCCGGCAAGAGCGTCGGCCTAGGGGAGGCGTGCACGTCCCTCAGCGGCCCGGATCTGCTCTGCCCGGCGAACGCCTACTGCGATGTCCTCGGGAGCGGTCGGTGCGCCGCGCGCAAGGCCGACGGACAAGCGTGCCAGTCGGACGACGAGTGCGCGTCCGCGCGCGCGTACAGCTGTTACGCCCCGACGAGCGGCGACGGGGGGCTCGACGGGGGCGGTCCGAGGTCGTGCGGGAGCACCGCCTTCTGCGGGGGTCGGTGATGGGCGCGCGCGCTCCTGGCTGCCGCGCCGCGGCGCTCCTCGTGTTGTCCCTCGGCGCTCCGGCCGCGTGTCTGGTCGCCTGCGGCTCGACGCCGGCGGAGGCCCCCGCGAGCCCCTCGCCCAGCGACGCGGGGAGCGGCGACGCGCCCTCGAGAGACGCCGGGCCCACCGCCGAGGGCGAGCTCGAGCGGCTCCTCACGGGCCGCTTCGACTCGAAGGACCAGGCCGCGAAAGATCCGACCTACTTCGAGATCCAGCTGGCGATCTGCAAGGCCGACGTGCCGGAGCTCGGCCCGCGCGTCCTCTACGTGGAGCAGGCGCGCATGGACTCGCTCACGAAGCCCTACCGGCAGCGTCTCTACGTGATCGAGCGGAAGGACGCCCAAACGGCCGTGTCGCGGGTGTTCGAGCTCAAGGCGCCGAAGACCTGGATCGGCGCCTGCGACCGCGGCGCGCCGCCCGAGGCGAAGGCCGCGGACGCCGAGGAGAAGCCGGGGTGCGCGGTCGAGATGCACCTCGCGGGCGGCGCGTTCACGGGCGCGACGGGCGACCTCGTGTGGAACGGGACGACGTTCCAGAAGAGCCCCTCGGGGCCGCGCTGCCCGAGCGAGCTCAACGGCGCGACGTACGCGAGCTCCACGGTCACGCTCACGGAGACCGAGCTGCTCTCGTGGGATCGCGGGTTCGACGCGAACGACAAGCAGGTCTGGGGCGCGACCGCCGGCGGCTACCGCTTCCTCCGCCGATGAGGCGGGCGGAGCGGGGCGCCGGAGGAGCCGCCCGCATGGTACGCTCGGGGGGTGCTGCCGCCTCCGCGCGAGGATCCGCGAGAGTCCACGGGGCCGCTGGCCCTCGGGGGCTACGAGCGGCTCGGGCACCTCGGGCGGGGAGGCATGGCCACCGTGCATCTTGCACGTAAATTCGGCGACGAGCGCCTCGTCGCGGTGAAGACGATGCGGCCGGATCTCGCCGACGACGAGGAGGCCGCCACGACGCTCTTCGACGAGGCGCGCGTGCTGTCGCGGATCCGGCACCCGAGCGTCGTCGCGGTGCTCGAGGTGGTGCGCGCGGGGCGAGACGTGCTCCTCGTCATGCCCTTCGTCCGGGGCGTCACGATCGCCGAGCTGCTCGTCGCGACCTCGCGCGCCGATCGCGACGTCCCCGCGCCCATCGCGTCGGCCATCGCCCAGGACGTCCTCGCGGGGCTCGGCGCGGCGCACGAGGCGCGGGGCGAGCGGGGCGAGCTCCTCGGCGTCGTCCACCGCGACGTCTCGCCGCAGAACATCATCGTCGGGATCGACGGCGTGGCGCAGGTGCTCGACTTCGGGATCGCCAAGGCCGCGGGGCGCGGCGCGCAGACGACCCGCGACGGCGCGCTGAAGGGCAAGCTCGCGTACATGGCGCCGGAGCAGCTCCACGGCGCCGAGGTGAGCGCGCGGACCGATCTCTACGCCGTCGGGGTCATCCTCTGGGAGATGCTCGCGCTCCGGCGGCTCTTCGCGGGCGAGAACGAGGCGGACACCCTGCGCCGCGTGCTCGTCGGCGAGGTGCCGAGCCTCTCCGCGCTCCGCCCGGAGCTGCCTCCCGCGATCGACGCGTTCTTCGGGCGCGCGCTCTCTCGCCACGAGGGCGCGCGCTTCGCGACCGCCCGCGAGATGGGCGCCGCGCTCCAGGCGCTCGTGCCCCGGGCGACCCAGGCCGAGGTGGCCGCCGCGATCGAGGCGCGCTGCGCGGCCGAGCTCGCGAAGAGACCGGGGGGTGCCGTACCCCAGGCTTCGCCGGCCCACGCCACGCCTCCCGCGTCCGCTCCCGCGTCGACTCCCGCGTCGTCGCTCGCGTCATCTCTCGCGGCGCCGTCGCCTCCTCCTCCTCCGCCTGCCGCCGAGGTCCAAGGGTCGAGGCGCGGTCGCGCGCCGGAGCTCCTGGCCAGCGCCCTGGTGCTCGGCGCCCTCGTCGCCGCCGGGGCGGTCGCGTGGCGCGGCCGCGCCCCGCCCGTGGGGGCC
>CAZHGG010000266.1:0-7798 GCA_964531755.1 uncultured Polyangiaceae bacterium | reverse complement strand
TGCAAGGACGGCATCAGCCACAACGAGATCGAGGACGCGAAGCCCGAGCACATCACGGCGGGCTGCAACGTGCTGCTCCACGCGATGCTCGATCGGGCGGGGCGCTAGCGGCGCGGCCGCCCTCGAACGGGCCGCGTGCGGGACGCGCCGACGCGCCCCGATGCGCCCACGCTCTACCCAGCCTGGCGCCCGTCGTTCCGGCGCCCCGCGGGCCCACGCTCGGCGTCGCGGCCCGCCCTCGCGGGCGAACGTCAGGGCGTCATGGGGAGGTCGGCCTCGTCGCGCCCGAGCGCGCCGAGCCGCTGCACCTTCACCCGATCGGTCGCGATCGAGTAGACGAGGTCGTCGAGGAAGACGCTCCGCTTCACGGCGGACGTCGCGTTCGACCACCACGTGCCGCAGCTCACGCCGCGCCGCGAGTGATCGATCCCGCCGAGCCGCCGGAAGCCGCGGTCGACGCTCACGTCGTACACGTAGAGGCCGCTGAACGTGAGCTCGTGGCCGTGCACGCCCTCGCCGCCGCCTTCGCACACGGTCATGGGCACCCCGAGCAGGCCCTTCTCGGGGAAGTAGTTGAAGGCGAGGTGATCGGTCGCGGCCGCCGAGCTCGAGCCGCGCGTGCCGATCTTCTCCTTGTGGAGGAGCCTCGGGTCCGTGGGCTTGCTCACGTCGAAGAGCTGCAAGATCACCCCGTCGAAGTACGCGAAGTCGCCTCGGTCCGCGGCGTCGAAGCCGATCGACAGGAGGTGATCGGGGTCGATGCGGTGCATGTACGTCGAGAAGCCGGGGATCTTCAGCTCCCCGAGGATTGAGGGCCTGTCGGGCTTGGCGAGGTCGAGCACGAAGAGCGGATCGGTCTTCTTGAACGTGACCACGTACCCGCGGTCGTCGTCGAAACGGACGGCGCGGATGTCCTCGCCCGGGGCGATGTGGTCGATCGCGCCCACGCGGACGAGGCTGCCGTCCTCGCGGTGGGCGAGCACCGAGAGCACGCTCTCGACGCCGGGGCTCGGCACGCGGCCGCGCGTGGTCGCGACGCGGAGGTAGCCGTACCACTCGTCCATCGCGAACTGGTTCAGGACGTGCCCCGGCACGACGCCGCTGCCGAGGTAGCGGGTGGCCTCCGGGCGCTCGCCGATGCGGAAGGAGTGGATCTCGCTCACCTCGTCCACGCTGGGGTAAAACGAGTACCAGCGCCGCCCGCGCTGGGCGCGACGCCCATGCACGACCGACATGTACAGCGTGTCGGCGGAGGCGAACACCGCGCCGGGGCGGCTCTCGACCGTGGCGGTCTGCGCGGGGGCCGCGTCGTCGGCGAGGTTGAACGAGACGACGCTCGTGAACGACTGCCCGTCGTCCATCGCCGAGCGGAGGAGGTGGCCGCAGAGCGGCGTCTCGACGCCGTGGTCGCGGAGGGAAGGGAAGCTCGCCATCTGGCGGAGCCGCGCCTCGTTCTCCGCGCGGAGCTTGGCGAACCGCGCGCGAACCACCTTCTCGGGGTTGCCGCACGTCTCGAGGTCCGCGGGCCAGGTCGCGTAGCGCGGGGCGCGGACGTCGCCGTCGGCCACCACGGTGTGGACCGCGTTGCCCACGCGACGCGCCGTCATGAGCGACCCGGTCAGCTCGAGGGTGCGCGTGACGCGCGGCGCCGCGCGGTCCGTGAGGTCGAGCACGGTCACCCGCGTCGCCGTACCGTCGCCCGCGAACGCGCAGTCGTACCCGTAGGTGCAGCGCTGGGGCGTGCCTCCGATCGACGTGTACACGACCGCGCGATTGCCCTCGACGAAGAGCTCGCGCGCCGTACCTTGCAGACGGGTGGTCGAGACGACCCGTGGCTTCAGCGCCTCGACGATGCGGAGCGCGCCGTTCAGCGCGAGGTACACGTATTTGCCGTCGGTCTTGACGATGTCGGCCTCGTCCACGCCGGCGACCTGGTTGTTCGTGGTGGAGTGCGCGGCCGCGGCGGCGGGGCCCCTGACGCCGCCGGTGCGTGGGGCGCTCGCGCTCACGCTCGCTCCCGCGCCGGCGCCTTGGAGCGCCGCGCCCATGGAGCTGAGCATGGCGCTCGAGCCGAGGGCGGCCAGGCCGACGCTGTGGCTGCCTCTGCGGCGAACGGCGCGGGCCTCTGCGGCGCGCCGGCGGGACTCCGCCCAGCATTCGGGCTGCTCGTCGCGCCACCCCTGCATGGAGGCGTCGAGCGCCTCGTGCATGCGGCGGAGCTCGGCCTCGACCCCCGCCTTGCGGCGCTCGGCGAAGTCCTCGCAGCTCGAGGCGAGCAGGCGCGCCTCGCCGAGCGCGGTCGGTGACGGCTCGCCCGCCATCGGCGTCGTGATCTTCGGAGGTGGCGCGGGCGCCTTGGGGACCGCCGCGGCGACGGTCGCCGGCGTGCTCGACGCAGGCGCCGGGAGCTGCGCGCGCGGGGCCTCCGGGCGGGGCGTGGTCGTGGGCGCGCAGGCGGCGCCGAGCAGCGGCGTGAGCGCGAGGGCGAGCGCGAGCGCGAAGGAGCGGAGGTGCGTCGGTGGCAGCTTCATGCCGTACTCCGTGTGGCATAGACACGCAGCCCGTGGGCTCGCGTGCATGGGGTTCGCTTCGGACAACCCCCGCCGCCCCAAGGTTCCCGGCGCGACTACGGCGGCGAGACGCGGCCCTTCGGATCGTCGGCCAAGTTGCGGAGAAACTTCGCGATCTGGCTCTTGGCCTGCGGGTTGTCGTAGGCGACGAAATGGCCGTCCGAGCTGCCGCGCGGCGCGAACTGCGCGAGCAAGCCCGTGGCGCGACCCCCGGCCAGGTTTCCCGAGAGGCCTCCGGGCGGGACGGTCACGTCGCCGAGCCCCGCGTACTTCGCCTCGCGGAGCGGGAACACGCCCGGCGCCTGCCGCGGGAGCCCGAGGGCGACCGCGCCGACCTCGATGCCGTGCGGCGGCGCGTAGCTGTCGCCCTTGCCGTCGGGGCCGATGCCCTCGGTCTCGAAGATGCTCTTCGGTGCGAAGCCGTCGCGCGGCCGCTGGATGATGCGGCCCATGTAGTGGAGCGGATCGGTGGTGTCGACGATGGCCTGCGCGAGGTTCGCGACGGGGTGGAACAGGTCGAGCTCCTTCGCCTCCTCCGGATCGGTGAGCGAGAGGAGCGTCTTCAGGGCGCCGGCGACGCTCGGCTTCGGCTCGGTCTTCTCGAGCAAGGCGATGGTGATGAGGCTCCCCGTGCCGCTCAAGATCCCGCCGCGCGCGGAGGGATCGGCGGCGAGAAAGAGCGGGCCGTTGAGGCCGCCCTGCGAGTGGCCATAGAAGAGCACGCGCTTGCCGTCGAGCTTCACCTCCTTGCCGGAGCGCGACACCGCCGCGGGCACCGAGAAGGCGCTCTCGGTGAAGAGCCTCGCCTCCTGCGCCACGTCGATCGCCGACTGGCGCCCGTTCGTGCGCGCGGCGGCGGGGTTGTTCAGGTTGAAGAAGAGCAGCTGGATGTTGCCCTCTTTGTTCGGATCGGAGTCCGGCGGCGCGCCCGGGCGGGTCCCGTGAAAGATCTGATCGGTGCCGATCGTGGCGAGGCACGACTCGGCGAGCATGGGCGCGACGCTCCGCGACATGATGCTGCGGTAGTCGCCGCCGGTGCCGTGCGCGTAGATGACGATGGGGTACCCGTCCGCGGGCTCCGGGCACTTCTCGGCGTTCGGCACGACGAGGGCGAAGCGCACGCTGAACGTGCCCTGCAGCACCGGCTTGCGCGCGTCGCCCGTTCCCTCGAACACGAACTCGCCGCCGGTCTTGGCGAACGGGACCTCGCCCCGCTGGTAGTTCGGCGTGGGGCCGTAGTTGCCCTCGTAGACGTCGTAGGTCGACGCCTGGTCCTTCGCGACCATGTCGGTCGCCTTGGGCGCGGGCACCTGGGTCTTGAGGGAGTCGACGATGCGGAAGAGGTCCTCGGTGGGGTCGTTGGTCGTGAAGACCGCGAGGTGCACGATGGAGTCGCGCGGGACCCCGGCTGCCGCGAGGGCGTCGAGCGCGGGGCCGTAGGCCGCCCGAGCCGCCGCGCTCCGCTCGGTGGCGGGGCGCGCGCCGAGGACCTCCTGGAGGTCGGCGGCCGGGGTGAGGGGCTCGCCCGACGTGGTGCGGAGGGCCTTGGTGCACACGAGCGCGTAGCGCGTGTGGGGGCGGAGCGGCATGCCCGGCATCGGCAGCACCGAGAGCGTGTCCTTGGGGATGTACACGCCGACGGCCGCGCGGAAGCTCGTCTCCACGGGGCGCCGCTTGCCGAGCTCCGGCGATTTCGGATCGACGTCGATGAGCTGGATGGCCGACTCGGCCTTGGCGCTCTCGCCAGGGTCCCGCGGAAGGGAGGCCGGGTCGAGGTCGTGCGTGAAGCGGAGGTAGACCGCGCTGGCCGGTGAGAAGCCGTCGAGGAGGCCGCGCGTCGCCGCCACATAGTCACGCAGGAGCACGGAATTGAACGGGTCGTAGAAGCCCTCGTAGACGACCTTCCCGTCGCCGTCCCGGCGAAGATCGCTCGGGAACGGGTGGTCGAAGAAGCGCTCGGCGCGGAGCTCGGTGAGCGAGCTCGGCAGCACGAAGATGCTGGCGGGCGCCGCGGGAGCGGGGGCCGGATCGGCGACCGAGGAGCACGCGGCGACGACAGGGAGGAGCGCCAGGCAGAGCCCGCGCGAGAGGCGGCGAAGCATGCGGCGAAGCATACCCGGATGCGCGCGGCGAGCGAGCGACGCGTGGGCCCCGCGGCCCTACTTGACGTATTCGATGGTCGGGGGCGGCGGCTTGGGGGCGTTCGGATCGGGGCCGTCGTGCGCGACCCAGTACCCGAAGAGCGAGGCCATGAGCGTGGCCGCGAGCAGAAACAGCCACTTGGCGAGGGGGTCGGGGCGGGTGCGACGCACGAGCTCGAGGGCCGCGTCGCGCAGGGGCCCCTCGGGAGCGCGCGCCGCGAGCGCCCCGCCAGCGTCTCGGACGTGGAGGTAGTCGCCGGCCTCGAAGGCCGCCGTGAGGGCCTCGAGCTCGGGGTCCGCGGGGAACGCCCTCGCGAACGCGGGCGCCTTGGGGAGCGGGTCCTCGACAGGCCCGCTCACGCAAGCCTCCGCCGCGCCGCGGGTCGCACGAGCTCGCCGAACGTGAGCGCGCCGTGCACCAGCGTGGGCCGCAGGCCAGGCGCCGAGGCGGACGGGGTGAGCTCGCTCGACGGGAACATCTGCGCGAACGCTGGCGCTCGCCGGACCCTGGACACCACGGCGCGCTCGAGCAGCATGGACGTGTACTGCTGTGCGAAGCGCTCGGGCGTGTTCGAGTTGGGCAGCACGTCGAGGCCCTGGGCCCGCGCCGTCGCCGAGAGACCGCCGATGCGGCTCTCGACCGGCGACCAGTTGTCGGCGCACGTGCCGTTCTCGCTGACGCCCCACACGCCGCCATCTGTGTTCACGAAGAGGGTCTGGTTGCCGACCGTGTGCCCCGGCGTGCGGAGCAAGAGCACGCCGTCGCCGAGCGCCTGGTCGGACGTGGTGAAGGCCACGCGCTCCTCGCGCACTCCGCGCTTGCCGTCGGCGACGAACCACGCGCGCTGCAGCGGGTGGAGGTCGTCCCAGTCGTGCCACTCGGCCGCGGGCGCGAGGAGCGTCGCGTTGGGGAAGCGCGGAGGCCGCGCGCCGTCGAGCGTGCCGAGGAGCGAGCGCAGGTCTTGCGTGTGGAAGTGATCGAAGGCCACGTAGTCGATGTCACCGGTCCCGAGGCCGAGCGCCGCGAGCTGGGCCTCGAGCGGCTCGAAGGGCCGCGATAACCAGGCCGTGACGCGCGGTCCGGCCTCGGCCGCGAGCCGCGCGAAGAACGGGGTGGCGCGCGCCGCCTCCGTGTCGGTGGGGTTGAAGAGGAGGGTCTTCGGCTCGCCCCGCACGAGAAACTGCACGAGCACGCACCGGTGCGTGAGGGTCACGACAGGCGCTGGCGAGAACGCGGCGCCGCCCAGCGCGTAGCGCGCCGGGTAAGGGAGCGTCGTGAGCGGCAGGGTGCGCACCGCGATGACCCGGGGCCCGCTCGCGAAGCGCTCGCCGAGCGCGGCGCCGGCGGCGCTCACCGCGCGGAGCTGCGCGGCGTGGCCGCGCGTGTCCCAAGCGGAGTCGAGGACCGAGAGCTCGGCGCTCGCGAGGGCGGCGTGAGGCGGCATGGCGCAAGGCTAGTGCACGACCCGGGTTCGCGCACCCATTCCACGCCGCGGCGCCCCGTCGGCCGACAGAATTCGGCCGCGGGCCCCCGCGCGAGGGGTCGGTACTTGTTCACGATTTCGGCGCGCCGCGGGAAAGGCCCCGAATGCGCTGGACGTGGCGCGATTCGGTGGTAAGGCCCGTGCAACGGGGGCGGTCACCGCGGGGGGCGCGGTGGACCCCCGGCGCAGGAGGTGGCTCATGGTACGACGACTCGGCATCGCGCTCGCGCTCGGCTTGTTGCTCACGCCGGCCACGCCGTTCGGCTCTGGCGTCGTCCACGCGGAGGAGCCCGCCGCGACCACGCGGTACGTGCATGGCATCATCACCAGCGTCGACGGCGACCGCCTCACCATCGCGTCTACGCAGCAGTCCGTGCGCGGCACGCTCGATCCCAAGCGCACGCGGGTCACGGTGAACGGCAGGCCCGGGAAGCTCTCCGACCTGAAGCTCACGGCCCACGCCAAGGGGGAGCTCTGCCTCGACGACGTGTGGGTCGTGATCGACGCGCACTAGGACAGGCACTCGCCTGGGACGGCGGACCGCCGTTGAGGCGGAGCGCCCGCCGACGTGCCTCGCGGCTACGGGCGGGTCGCGATCGCCGCGAAGCGCGCGGCCGGCGCCGAACCCACGGCCTCCTCCGAGCCCCACGTCGTGCCGCGCAGGCGCAGGATCTTCACGGCGCCGCCGGTGAGCACGAACGTGGCGATCGCGTCGTCGCCGCACACGCCCGCGGCCACCCGCGGCACGGAGGCGAGCGTGCCGCTCGAGAGGGCGACGGGCGCGCTCCACGCGGGCGTGGCGCCCGAGAGATCGGCGAGCGCCGCGTAGCCCTTGCCGTCCTGGCCGCGGAAGGTGAGCACCGCGCGGGTGGGGCCCGCCTTGGCGAGGAACACCTCCTCGTCGCTCGTGACGCCGGTGCCCACGGGCCCGTGCACCGTGACCGCCTTGGTGGTCGCCGCGCGCGTGGTGCTCGTGAGGAGGCGAGTGGCGCGATCGATGTGGACGGTCAGGAGATCGGCGGTCGCGCCGCCCGTGGCGAGGAGCGCGGGCGCGCCGCCGCACCGCGACACGCCGCCGCCGCCGTCCGTCCCGCACACGGCGGTGCCGGTCACGCTCGCCGCCGCGCCCCACGCGGCCCCCGCGCGCTCCTGGAGGTAGAGGGGGCCCTCGCTGGAGCCGCCGAACCCCGCGATCACCGTGGTGCCCACGGCCCCGAGCGCGGGCGCCTCGAAGCCGAAGCTCTGCGGCGCCCCGACCGCGCGCGGCGCGTCCCCGGCGGCGCCAGTCAGTGCAGAATACATGTAAAGGAACGAGGTGTCCTGGAACGCGAGGTGCGCGGTCGTCCCGGTGATCGCCAGGGCTGGCGTGGAGCGCGCGGACGCCGTGCCCACGCGCGTGGGCGTGCCCCACGTCGTGCCGGTCGACGACGTGGTGGAGAGGGCGTCGCCGGCTGCGCGGAACGCCGCCACGAAGCCCGCGCCCAGCGGCGCCACCGCCGGCCCGCTCGCGGCGCTCGCCCCGGCGACGGCCTGCGTGGTCCACGCACCCGACGTGTGGATCGACGCGCTCAGCTTGGTGTCGTCGCCCGCGACCACGGCGATC
>CAZHGG010000265.1:0-7807 GCA_964531755.1 uncultured Polyangiaceae bacterium | reverse complement strand
GGTTCGCCCGCGAGCTCCAAGGGGGCAACCGGTGCGGAGGCGAGCGCGCCGTCCCCGCGCCGCGCGCGGTCGATCGCGCGCTCGCCGCTCGCGGGCGTCGCGCTCTCCGGTGCCGCCGCCGCGTCGCTCTCCCCCGGCTTGCGGGACAGCTTCTTTCGCGCGCCCGCGATCGTGAAGCCCTCCTCGTAGAGGAGGGTGCGCACGCGCAGCAGGTTCTCGACGTCGCGTCGCGAGTAGACGCGCTGGCCCTTCGAGCTCTTCGTGGGCCGAATGGCTCGGAACTCCCGCTCCCAGTAGCGCAGGACGTGGGGCTCCACGCCGACCAGGCCCGCGACCTCGCCGATGCGAAAGTACAACTTCGACGGCATCGCCTCCGGGGGACCGGACGCGGAGCCCAGGCGCAGCTTGGTGCTCAAGGGGTGCTCACTCGACGATGCCGTGGATCAATGCGCGCCGCGTGGTCAGGTGCCGCCCGCCGCGGCGTGCTGCTGCGGGGGGGCGCCGGCGCTGGTCTCTTCGGTGCGGGGGTTGAGGGCCAGCTTCAGGATCTGGCTGGCCTTGAAGGTGAGGACCCGGCGCTCGCTGATCTTGATCGCGTCCCCCGTCTGGGGGTTGCGCCCCGGCCGCTGGCGCTTGTCGCGTAGGACGAAGTTGCCGAAGCCGCTTATCTTGATCTTCTCTCCGCGCCCGAGGGTCTCCTTCATCATCTCGAAGACGAGATCGACCATGTCGGCCGACTCCTTGCGAGAGAAGCCCCCCACCTTCGCGTACAGTGTCTGGACGATCTCAGCTTTCGTCATTTCCCCGATGCCCCCTCACTGCTGTGAGCTCGCGCTGGAGCGGCGACGGCCCGCAGTGCTCGGAAGAGTCGCCGATTTCGTGAGTCGTTGCCAGCACATTCGCGAGGGGGCGTCTGTGCGGCGCGTCGGACCGCGGCCGAAGCCCGTGGAGCGGCGGCGTCGTATTAGGCCGCGAGCTCCTCGGCGAGCTCCTCGACGGCCTCGGCGGGCGGCGGGACGCTCGCGAGCGCCGCGACCGACGCGGGCGACGCCCCGGCGTGGAAGGCCTCGAGCGCGGCGCGGCGCCGCGCGGCCTGCTCCGTGCCGACGAGCAGCGCCACGTAGCCGTAGCCGAAGGCGAAGAGCATCGCGAACGGCATCGCGAACCAGTGCCCGGTCTGGCCGGCGGCGACGACGCTCACGGCGCTGAGGAGGCCGAGCGCGATCTCGGTCATCGGGAGGTCGGCGCGCGCGTGGTAGCGCGGGGCCGCGCCCGGCTTGAGGAGATCGCCGGCCTTGGGCGTGCGGACGAACTCGCCGGCCATGGAGCGGAGCCCCTCGAGCACAGCCTTGCTGAGGTGCGGTGCGAGGCCGCAGCCGAGCGCGAGCAGCGCGGGCAGGTTGCGGAAGGCCTCACGGCGCGTGCGTCCTTGGGCGGTCATCGCCATCGCGTAGAAGGCCGCGAGCGAGCCCGTGGTGCCGGCGCAGAGGGGCAGGTCGATGAGGAGCATCGTGCGCACGTTGGTCGCGGGCATGAGCAGGAGCGCGGGCAGGAGCAGCACGCTGAGGAGGACCATCAGCGGGTAGGCGAAGTGCGGCGTCATGTGGAAGAACGCCTCGATGCGCTGCGTGACCGTGAGGTCCTTCGCGGTGAGGACGCGCTTCATCAGCTTGCGCGAGGTCTGCACGGTGCCCTTCGCCCAGCGGAACTGCTGCGCGCGGAACGCGCTGACGTCCTCCGGGAGCTCGGCCGGTGTGACGACGTCCTCGCGGTAGGCGAACTTCCAGCCGGCCATCTGCGCGCGGTAGCTGAGGTCGAGGTCCTCCGTGAGGGTGTCGTGCTGCCAGCCGCCCGCGTCGCGGATGGCCTCGCGCCGCCACATGCCGCCGGTGCCCGAGAAGTTGAAGAGCCAGCCCGCGGCCGCGCGCGCGCGGTTCTCCACGAGGTGGTGGCCGTCGAGCATGAGAGCCTGCACGCGCGTGAGGATCGAGACCTCGCGGTTCAGGTGACCCCAGCGGGCCTGGACCATGCCGATGGTGCGGTCGGCCATGAACTGCGGGACGAGCGCCCGGAGGAAGTCGGGCTGCGGGATGAAGTCGGCGTCGAAGATGGCGATGAGCTCGCCCCGCGCGACGTCGAGGCCCGCGTCCAGGGCGCCCGCCTTGTAGCCGGTGCGGTCGACGCGGTGGATGTACTGGATGTCGAGGCCGGTCTCGGCGAGCTGCCGCACGTGGTCGCGGACCATCATGCGGGTCTCGTCGGTCGAGTCGTCGAGGACCTGCACCTCGAGGCGCTCCCACGGGTATTGGACCTGAGACACCGCGTCGAGCAGGCGCGCCGCGACGGTGGCCTCGTTGTAGAGCGGCAGCTGGATGGTGACGGTCGGCAGGGTGGCCGGATCGACGTCGTCGGCCAGCGGGGCGACCCCGGCCTTCATGACCTTCAGCTTCTTCGCGAGGCGCAGGCACGTGAAGACGAGGTGCGACCGGTGAAGGCCGTACATCGAGAGCAAGAGCAGGACGCTGAAGTAGGCGACACACAGGGCGACGTGCATGGGGAGAACCAAACCACTCGGCCCCGCGGAAGTTGTCACCCACTTGTAAATCGTTGCACCCGCTTGTTGCGAAGCGTCACGAATAAAGTGAAGTGATTCAAGATACTTGACCGCCCAAGGAGCGCGCGTCACGGCGCGCGCTCCGCGCCCGGTCGGGTCGCCGGGCGTCTGCAAGTCGGCGAAACTACGGGCACAATGGCCACTGTGGGCGCGCGTGCGTCGAGGTCGGGAGAGGTGCGACTTAGGCGAGGGGGCCGACGGCGGCTCCCGCGGCCGCCGCGAGCCCGCCGGAGCCGACGAGTGCGGCTAGCGCCTCGATGTCCTTCGAGAGGGACCGGTCGCCGAGCATGGGGGCCACGCGTTCGCGGACCAGCGCTAGCGCCGCCGCGACTCCGCGGCTTGGCGTGACCGGGGCCCGCTGGTCGACGCCGGCGCACGCGGTCATGACCTCGATCGCCAGCGCGTTGCGCGTGTTGCGCACCACCATGCCCAGCTTGCGGGCGCTCACGCTGCCCATGCTGACGTGGTCCTCCTTGCCGGCGGAGGAGGGGATGCTGTCGACCGACGCCGGGTGGCAGAGGACCTTGTTCTCGCTGACGAGCGAGGCGCTGGCCACCTGGGCGATCATGAAGCCCGAGTGGAGGCCCGAGCCCGCGGCCAGAAACGGCGTGAGGCCGGACGAGAGCGAAGGGTTCACCAGCTGCTCGACGCGGCGCTCGCTGATGTTCGCGAGCTCTGCCACCGCCATCGCGGCGAGGTCGAGCGCGAGGGCGAGCGGCTGCCCATGGAAATTGCCGCCGCTCAGGATCTCGGTCTCCCCGCTGTCGGTGAAGACGCTGGGGTTGTCGGTGACGCTGTTGACCTCGCGCTCGAGCACGCCGCGGGCCCACGCGAGGGCGTCGCGCGTGGCGCCATGGACCTGGGGCATGCACCGGAGGGAGTAGGCGTCTTGGACCTTGGCGCAGTCGCGGTGGCTCTCCGCGATGCCGCTGTCGGCGAGGAGCGCCCGGAGGTTCGCCGCCACGACGGCCTGCCCGGGGTGGGGGCGGGCGGCGTGGAGGCGTGGGTCGAAGGGCTTGGTGGAGCCCTTCAGCGCCTCGAGGCTGATGGCGCCGGCGATGTCGGCCGCGGTGGCGAGTCGCTCGCACTCCAGCAGCGCGAGCGTGCCGAGGGACGCCATGTATTGCGTGCCGTTGATGAGCGCGAGCCCCTCCTTGGCCTGAAGGACGATGGGCGCGATCCCCGCGCGCGACATGGCGGCGAGGCCGTCCTCGACCGGGCCGTCGCCGACGCGCGCCTCGCCCTCACCGATGAGCACGAGCGCGAGGTGGGCGAGCGGGGCCAGGTCGCCGGAGGCGCCCACAGACCCCTGCGACGGGATGCGTGGGTGCACGCCGCGGTTGAGCATCGCGACGAGCGTGTCGAGCACCTCCGCGCGCACGCCGGAGTGACCGAGCGCGAGCACCTGGGCGCGGAGCAGCATGATGCCGCGCACCTCGGCGACGCCGAGATCTTCGCCGATGCCCGTCGCGTGAGACCGCACGAGGTTCTGCTGCAAGGCGCGGATGTCGGCGGCGGAGATCCGCGTCTCCGCGAGCGCGCCGAACCCAGTGTTCACGCCGTACACGTTCCGCGCGGCGTCGCCCGCCGCGGCGATCGCGTCGATCGCCTCGCGGGACGCGGTCACCTTCGCGCGGGCCGTTGGGCACACGTCGACCGGGCGCCGCCGGGCGGCGACGTCTTCGAGCGCCTCGAGCGTGAGCGGGAGACCGAGGAGCACCGGGCGAGCGTCGATCATGGCTCCGTCGTAGTCCGGATTCGGGAGCGAGGGAACGGGTGCCGCGAGCGCGAGGCCGGCCGTGTGAGCAACTGTGCGCCAGGTGGTCGCTCGGACGACCAGCGCGGGCGCCCGCTCGACCAGCGTCGCCGGGAGCGGGCCCTGCGGCGTCGCGCTTTCTGGCGGCCGTCGGGGCGCTGCGAGGACGGCGCGGATCCTGCTTTGTGAGACGAAGCGGCTCCCCGCCCCACGAGGTGCACCTTGCGACGACGCTCCGCCACATTGATCGCCCTCGGCGCCGCCTCCGCGGTCGTCGCCCTCTTCGCCGGGTGTGGAAGCCAGGAGGGCGTCGTCATCGACGACGACGCCTCCACGGACGGGCTCCCGCCGGTCGTCGACGGGGCCCTCCCGCCGCCGGGGGACGCCGCGGACGGCGGGGCCGCCGACGGCGCGCGGGACAGCGCGAGGGACGGCGCGAGCGATGGCGGGCGCGACGCCACGATCGTGGATGGCTCCCGCGCCGACTCGGCGGTCTGCACACCGACGGGCGGCGCGTGCGCCACGAGCATCGACTGTTGCACGGCCAACTGCGACACGGCGACGTCGCTCTGCGTCCCCTCGGTGGGCGCCTGCAAGGGCCCAGGCGAGGCGTGCGCGACCGGCATCGAGTGCTGCACCTCGGCGTGCACTGGGGGGGTGTGCGACGCGCGGGCGTGCGTCGCCGACGGCCTGTCGTGCGCGATGAACAGCGACTGCTGCGGGGCGAACTGCCAGCCAGATCCGCTCGGAGGCGGCAAGTGTGAGCCGCTGAACCCCGCGTGCCGCACCGCGGGCAACCCGTGCGCCGCCGACACGGAGTGCTGCTCGAACTTCTGCAACGGCGGCGTGTGTTCAGCGCGCCCGTCGTTCTGCACCCAGGTGGGCGACGCGTGCGCCCGCGACACCGACTGCTGTTCGGGCGGTTGTACGATCGCGGGCGGCGCCACGCTCGGCGTCTGCGGGGCCGTGCCCTCCGTGCCGGGGAGCCCCAACTGCGCGCCGGCCGGCACCCTCTGCTTCGAGGCGTCCACGACCTGTGGCGGGTCGTGCTGCAGCCGCAAGTGTGCGGTGTACGCCCCCTCGGGCCGGTCGATCTGCCAGCCCGCGAGCGGCTGCCGACCCACCGGCGAGATCTGCGTGTCCAGCGCCGACTGCTGCGGCTCGGCCACCCTCCCTGACGGCACGCTCTCCGAGGTCACCTGCGCGCGCAGGAACCCGTCGGACCCCGTCGGGAAATGCGACAACGGCAAGCGCTGCAGCCCCGCCGGATCGATTTGCAAGCTGGCCACGACATCGTGCAACGCCACGGACCGGTGCTGCTCGGGCACGGTGCAACAGAACCCGCTCCGCTGCCAGCAGGACGCCCTCGGCGTCCCGCGGTGCCTCACAGCCCCGATCGACTGCGCGGGGGGGGCTCCGGCGGCCGGCACGGCGTGCGCCTCCAGCGCCGACTGCTGCGGCAACCCATGCACGCCGAGCCCCACCGGCGGCTTCGTGTGCGGCGATCCCGGCAGCTGCGTGCCCGTCGCCGGGGCCTGCACCACACACGCCGACTGCTGCCCTGGCACCCCGTGCGTGTTTGCGCCGGGCTCCTCTTCGGGCGCGTGCGGCGGTGTCGTCTTGCCGGACGGCGGCGTCGGCCCGACCCCCGACTCCGGCACGCCGGGCGATGGCGGCGGCGGCGCCGACGGCGGCACACCCCCGCCGGGGTGCGCGCTCTACGGGCAGTCGTGCACCGTAGCGAGCGACTGCTGCGACGGTGTACCCTGCACGAGCGGCCGGTGCCGCACACCATGAAGCGACCTCCGACGAAGCGCGCGCGTAGCCTCCACGCCCTCGCCCCGCTGGCATCGATCCTCGCGCTCGGCCTCGGGGCGGTATGGGCCGGCTGCGGCACGACCCCCGGGGGCTCCGAGTACCCCGACAGCGCCGGGCCCGTCGTCGTGGACGGCGCCGTCGACGCGCCGGGGGACGGCGCGTGCGTCGGCCTCGCCTGCGGGAACCCTGACGCGAGCGGCTGCGTCGGGCTCCAGTGCCAGCAGGTCACCTGCGAGGCCGGGGTGACCACGAGCCTGAGCGGTACCGTGCTCGATCCCGCAGGGAAGGTGCCGCTCTACAACGCGTTCGTCTACGTGCCGAACAGCGACCCGAGCCCGATCAAGG
Source organism: uncultured Polyangiaceae bacterium (assembly GCA_964531755.1). Taxonomy (GTDB): domain Bacteria; phylum Myxococcota_A; class Polyangia; order Polyangiales; family Polyangiaceae; genus JAAFHV01. The sequence continues at coordinate 1,274 of CAZHGG010000265.1, read as the reverse complement.
AGGGCGCGTCGTGCGATCGGTGCGACGGGCAGCTCAGCGGCCGCCCCATCGTGGTCGCCGCGACGGACGCGGCGGGCCGCTTCCGGCTCGACAACGTGCCCGTCGGCAAGGACATCCCCCTGGTCGTTCAAATCGGGAAGTGGCGCCGGAAGGTCGTCGTCCCGGCCGTAGCCGCGTGCGCCGACACGCCGCTCGACGCCGGGCTGACGCGCCTGCCCCGCAATCAGGCCGAGGGGCACATCCCCCGCATTGCGCTCTCGACGGGCGGCGCGGACGCGCTCGAGTGCCTCCTCCGCAAGATTGGGCTCGACGACGCCGAGTTCGGCCCCGAGGGGAGCCCCGCGCGCGTGCATCTGTTCTCGGGGGGCGGCTACACCGACAACGGCACCCCTGTCACCGCCCCGACCGCGCTCGCGGGAGGCGCGGCGCTGACGCCGAGCACGGCGCTCTGGCGCGACGCCGCGTCGCTCAGCCGCTACGACGTGGTGCTCCTCGCGTGCGAGGGCGACGAGAACGCGGCCTCGAAGCCCGAGGCGGCGCGCGCCGCCCTCTACGACTACGCGAAGAACGGCGGTCGCGTCTTCGCGTCGCACTACCACAACTACTTCTTCTCGGCCTCCACGCTGCCGGCCGTCCAAGGGGTGGCCACGTGGACCGACACGCGGCCCGACCCGGCCGGGAAGCTCGAGACCATCGAGGGCACGGTGGAGACGGGCTTCCCCAAGGGCGCGGCCATGAAGGCCTGGCTCCAGAACACGGGCTCGCTCAGCGCTACGGGTGGGCTCCCCATCCAGGAGGCCCGGCACAACGTCGAGGCCCTCGGCGCGGGCTCCCTCGGTTGGATCCGGGTGACCAACACGCGCTCGGGCAACACCGAGGCCGTGCAGTACATGTCGTTCAACACGCCCATCGGCGCGAACGACGCGGAGGTGTGTGGGCGTGTCGTCTTCAGCAACCTGCATGTGGGCGCGGGCAGCACGCCGGGCCAGCCGTTCCCGAACGGCTGCACCGCGGGAGACCTGACGCCCCAGCAGAAGGCGCTCCTCTTCATGCTCTTCGATTTGTCGTCCTGCGTGCAGCGTGACGATCAGCCGCCGGCGCCGCCGCGCTGACCGCACGCGTCACGAGCGCAGCCCCCGCCCGCGCTAAAAGTCGGGGCGGGTGGCGACGGGTTTGGCGGGCTTGCTCGGGGCCGCCTTCGTGGCCGCGCGCGTCCTCGGCGGAGGGGGCGGCGCGGGCGCCGAGGGGCTCGGCGCGGCCGCGGTGGCTACCGC
>CAZHGG010000264.1:0-7824 GCA_964531755.1 uncultured Polyangiaceae bacterium | reverse complement strand
CCACGACGCGGGCCTCCGCCGCGGCGACGTCGCTGCGGTAGCCGCCGGGAGGGCGACTCGAGGGGCCACGCTCCCCGCCGGCCGCCTCCACGTGCGCCCGCTTCGCCTGCGCGCGGGCCCCGCGCTCGCGCGCAGGCTCGCCGAGCGCCCGAATCGCGCGGATCGCCTCTGCGTCCAGCACGTCGTCGGGGTCCAGCTCGGAGAGCGGGACCTGGCTCACCTCGCGCAGGTGGAGCGCGTCCACCACGTACCCGTCGAGGTCGTCTCCGACGGTCTCGAGCACCCGCGCGGCGAGCGCCTCGCGCTCGGTCGCCAGCTGCGTGTACGTGACCTCGCGCGCGACCGCGGACAGGGCGCTCGCGAAGTCGCCCTCGAAGCGCGCGGCGATCGCCTCCGGGTCGGCGGTGCCCTCGGCGCGGAGGCGCTCCGCGGCCCGGAGGACGTCGCTCGCGGTGCGGTTCACCCGGAGCGCGACGGTCGCCACGACGTTCGCGCGGAGGTTGTCTCGACAGCGGAGCGCGCTCGGGCCGCGCCGCGTGAGCACGAGCTCATGGCGAGACAAGTCGACCAGCTCGTGGCTATGAATGGGCAACACCAGCGTGTCGGTGAAGGTCACTCGCGGCTCGGTCGCCCCGAGCCCTCGGCGAATGAGCGCCTGGCTCGCGCGCACACGCACGCGGGCCCGCGCGAGGAGCACGCCGGTCACCGACAGGCACCCGAGGGCGCCGGCCGACGCGAGGACAGCCGCTTGAAGCGCTTCGCTCACCGCCCTCACGTTACCACGCGCGCGGCGGGGTGTCGGGCGCCCGGCGCGGCGCGTCGCGCCACGTGACGGAAAGGTAAGCGACGCGCCGCGGTCGCAAGCGCCCTTGCGGCCTGGGCGCCCCAAACTTAGAACGGTGCGCATGACGAAGACCATCCTCGTGTGTGGGTACGGGTCGGGCATCTCCGACGCGGTGGCGAACAAGTTCGGCGCCGAGGGCTTCTCGGTCGCCCTCGTGGCGCGCAGCGCCGACAAGCTCGCGGCGGGCGTGGCGGCGCTCGCGGCCAAGGGCGTGAAGGCCGCGGCGTTCCCGACGGACCTCGGCGATCCCGCGGCGGTGACCAAGATGGTCTCCGAGGTGCGGGCCGCCCTCGGCCCCGTCACGGTGGTGCACTACAACGCCTACGCTGGCGGCGCGGGCGACCTCACCACCGCGAGCCCCGCCGACCTGCGGGCGTCCTTCGACGTGGGCGTGACGGGGCTCGTCGCCGCGGTGCAGGCGGCCCTCCCCGATCTGCGCGCGCAGAAGGACGCGGCCGTGCTCGTCACGGGTGGGGGCCTCGCCTTCTACGACGCGAAGGTCGACGCCATGGCCGTCCAGTGGGGCGCCATGGGCCTCGCGGTCGCGAAGGCCGCGCAGCACAAGGTCGTGGGACTGCTGGCCGAGAAGCTGAAGGCCGACGGCGTCTACGTGGGCGAGGTGATCGTGCTCGCGATGGTCAAGGGCACCGTGTTCGACTCGGGCAGCGCCACGCTCGAGGCGAGCACGGTCGCCGCGAAGTTCTGGGAGCTCTACGGCGCGCGCGCCGAGGTGTCCGCGAACGTGAGCTGAGCGCGCAGGCCCATGTAGAGTGCAAGTAACGAAGCCTCGACTCCCCGCGAGGGGAGCGAGGCTCTCGGGGGGCGGAGCGCGAGCGGTGGCCCGCGCCGTCGCTACGGGGTCGGCTCTCGCATCTCCGCGTCGCGGTAGCCCGCGCTCGACGGCAGCGCCACGCGGCGGGCGCGCATCACGTTGCCCAGCGGACGGTGCGCCTCGATCGTGTGCCACGGGCGGAAGGAGAACGCGTCGCAGCGCGCGCGTTCGGCCTCCACCGCGGGGCTCGCGAGGTCTCGCTTCTCGAACGTGAGGCGCCCCACGCGGGTGAGCTTCGTGCGCCACGGCACCGAGACGTCCTCCACCGGCTCGGTCCTCGGATCGGTCTGGATCTGCAGGAACACGTCGGCGCACACTGTGCCCGCGGCGAAGCGCTTCTCGAGATCGGCGCGCAGGAAGTCCTCGGCCTTCGACGGGGCCTGGTCGATGGGCGCGCACCGCGTGCCCTGGAGGACGCCGGTCTTCACCACGAGCTTGAACGCGCCCTTCGCGCGCGCCTTCAGCGGATCGCCGGGCTCGAGGCCGAGCGCGTTGGTGGCGCCCGTCGAGAACGTGTCGCCGAGGAGGCTCCCCACCTTCTTCGTCTTGTCGAGCGCGTAGTTCGCGAGAAAGTCGACGATGCGCACGTTCTCGTTGCTGGTGAGGAAGCCCCCCGCCTGGATCAGGTTGTCGATCTTGCCGAGGATGGTGCTGCTGTCGGCCGAGCCCATCATCGCCTCGCCGAAGGCCATCATGTGGCGCGCGTCCGACGCGGGGGCCACGTCGTGGTTGCCCATCAGGAAGTCCTGCGTGGTCGCGGCCTCATCGCCCGGCGTGGTGACGATGCGCGCGCCCTTCACTCCCATGATCTTCAGCGCGAACCCGCGCAGATCGAGCTTGCGGTCCGACTGGCGCTGGCCCACCCCGTTCGAGAAGCGCGCCCAGGTCGGGTACGTCGCGGCGTCGGCGAAGAGGCCCACGCGCGCCGTGGCGGGCAGCTCCGCCGGGTCGATCGCGAGCGAGCCGAGCACGCACGCGTGCGACTTCGCGTGGAACGCGCGCTCGAGCTTCTTCGCGCCGGACTCCTTCTTGGAGTGGTCCTGGAAGCGGTTGACGAGCTTCGCGATCGCCGCGAACTCGGCGTCCTCGTCGGGCAAGCGGTACTCCTCGCCCACGCCGAGCGTCGTCTGCGCCCAGGGGTTCGCCGGGTCGGGCTTCGAGCGATCGACGGTGCCGGTCGCGACCCGGTAGAGGTTGGCGATCGAGAGCGCGTCCGCGGCCTCCGACGGGTCCTGCGGCTCCTCCGGCGGGAGCGCGGCGGAGCAGGCGGCGAGCGCCCCGAGGAGCAACAAACGGGACGGCGCGGCGAGCAGGGGACGGAGACAGCGGCATCAGGACCTCGGCGGCAGGGGATCCCCCACCGTAGTGGCTCGCCGCCGATCGTGCACGAGAATCGGGCGCCGCCTCACCCGCGCGGCTTGCCGAAGGCGCTCGCGAACGGGTTGTTCGCGAACTTCGGCTGCTCTGGCGCCTTGGGCGACGGTCGCTGCGGGCCGCGGCCGTCCCGCGAGGGGCGCCCCGCGTCGGACGGGCCGCGCGCGCCTTGGCCTGGCCTCGGGCCCTGCGCCGCGCCCCTCCGCGCGGTGAGCGCGATGCGCTTTCGCGCCAGGTCGACCTCGACCACCTTCACCTTCACCTTGTCGCCCACCTTCACCACCTCGTGCGGATCTCTCACGAAGCGATCGGCGAGCTGCGAGACGTGCACGAGGCCGTCTTGGTGCACGCCCACGTCGACGAAGGCGCCGAACGCCGTCACGTTGGTGACCACGCCCTCGAGCTCCATGCCCACGACGAGGTCCTCGAGCTTGCGCACGTCGTCGCGGAACTTGGGGGGCGAGAACGCGTCGCGCGGATCGCGGCCGGGCTTGGCGAGCTCCCTCTTGATGTCTTGGAGCGTGGGCAGGCCCACGTCGTTCGACACGTAGCGCTCCCACGGCACCTTCGCGACCAGGTCGGCGTTGCCCACGAGGTCGGCCAGCTTCACGCCCTGGTCGCTCGCGACCTTCTCCACCAGCGCGTACCGCTCGGGGTGAACCGCGCTCGCGTCGAGCGGGTGCGCGCCGTCGCGGACGCGCACGAACCCCGCGCACTGCTCGAAGGCCTTCGGCCCGAGCCCTGGCACCTTCAGGAGCTCGTCGCGCCCCTTGAAGGCGCCCTTCTCCTCGCGGTACTTCACGACCTTGCGCGCCACCGTGGCGCCCAGGCCGGCCACGTGGGCGAGCAGGGAGGCGCTGGCCGTGTTGAGCTCGACGCCCACCGCGTTCACGCACGACTCGACCACCTCGGCGAGCTTGCGCTTCAGGAGCGGCTGGAACACGTCGTGCTGGTACTGGCCTACGCCGATCGCCTTCGGATCGAGCTTCACGAGCTCGGCGAGCGGGTCCTGCAGCCGCCGCGCGATCGACACGGCCCCGCGCACGGTGAGGTCGAGATCCGGGAACTCCTCGCGCGCGACATCGCTTGCAGAATACACCGAAGCGCCCGCCTCGCTCACGAGCACGACGAGGGGCTCGGGGGCGCCCGCGGGCCGCCCGGCGCCCTTCAGGTCACGCAGCACGAGCCGCACGAAGTCCTCGGTCTCGCGCCCGTGCGTGCCGTTGCCCACCGCGAACGCGAACGGCGCGTGCTTCGCGGTGAGGTCCGCCAGGGTCTTCTTGGCGTGCTCGAGCGCCCGCTCGCCGGCGACCAGGTTGATGAGGGTGTGCTCGAGCAGCTTGCCCGTGTCGTCGACCACCACGCACTTGCAGCCGCTGCGCTGGCCGGGGTCGATGCCGATCACCACGCGGCGCCCGAGCGGCGCGGCGAGCAGGAGCTTGCGCAGGTTCTCCGCGAACACGTCCACCGCGTCCCGGTCGGCGAGCATCTTCTGGTCGATGCGCGCGTCGCTCTCGATGCTGGGGCACAGGAGCCGCGACACGGCGTCGTCGACCGCCGCGCGCAGCTCGCCCGCGAACGGCGAGCTGGCCCGCACGCCCGCCGGGCCGTAGAGGCTCGCGGCCGCCTTGGGCTTGTCGATCTCGAGGTCGACGCGGAGCACGCCCTCGGCCTCGCCCCGGCGGATGGCGAGGTACCTGTGCGAGGGCAGGCCCTCGAGCTTCTCGTGGAAGTCGTAGTACGTCTCGAACTTCGTGGGCTCCCGGGTCTTCTCGGGCACGGCCTTGCACGCGACGACGGCCTCCTTCCGGTAGATCTCGCGCATGTGGGCGCGCACCTCGGCGCGCTCCGCCACCGCCTCGGCCACGATGTCGCGTGCGCCGGCGAGCGCGGCCTTCACGTCGGCCACGCCCTTGTCGGCGCTCACGAACCCGGCGGCGAGCGCGGCCAGATCCCCGGCCGCGTCTTGCGCGAGGATGCGCTCGGCCAGGGGCGCGAGGCCCTTCTCCCGCGCGATGGTGGCGCGCGTGCGGCGCTTCGGCTTGTACGGCAGGTAGAGGTCCTCGAGCTCCGACTTCACCCACGTGGCCTCGATCTTGGCGCGGAGCTCCGGGGTGAGCTTGCCCTGCGACTCGATCTCGGCGAGCACGACCTTCCGGCGCTCGAGCAGCTCCGTGTAGTACACACGTTTCTCGTCGATGTCGCGGATCTGGACCTCGTCGAGATCACCGGTCTGCTCCTTGCGGTACCGGGCCACGAACGGCACGGTGGCGCCCTCGGCGAGCAGCTTGGCGGTGGCGCGCACGCCGGCGAGGGGCAGCGAGAGATCGAGCGCGATGCGCGGGCAGGGATCGTCGTGCGGATCGGACATGCGTCTTCTCTAGACCAACTCGCTGGACAAATGAACAGCCCACGCGACCGTGTGGCCTCGGCGCGGTCCGTCAGCGGCACGTCGGGCGTGGGCCCCCGCGAGGGGTCAGCGTGAGCGTCGACACCCGGCCGTCCTTCGCGAGCCCGACGGACATCCACGTCGGTGCCCCGCGTTCGCAGGCCAACGCGAAGCGGGCGTCGTCCTCGCCGTCGCCGTCGCCCGGCCCGAGGCGGCACTTGCCGCGCTCGGCGGTGTGCGCCGCGAGCGCGACGCGGACTCGGTCGACCTTGGTGTCGGGCGTGAAGAGCTTGGCGGCGCGGGCGTCGTCCCAGCGGGCGAGCAGCGCGGCCGCATGGTGGGCCGCGCGGAGCACCGCCGGCGAGGGCGGGAGGCCCGCCGACTCGACCCGAAAGCCCGTGAACACGCCGCCCTCGGCGAGCGCGTGGAGCCGGAGCGCGCCGCGCTCGCAGGTGGCGCGGAGCGACGCCTCGTCGCGCGAGGTCACCTGCTCGTCGCCGGTCTCGGGCCCTGGCTCCCCGAGCCTGCACGCGCCGTGACGACGCGCGAGCTTGGCCCCGACGTCGCGCATCACCGCGAGCGGGATCTGGTCGCGGAACACCTTCGAGAACGTCGCCTCGTACGTCGCTTGGGTGGTGTCGGCGAACCCCGCGAGCCAGCGCTCCACGAGGGCGCGGTGCGCGAAGAGGCGCTGCCGCGGCCGGAGCGCGTCGCTCGCCACCACGAGGTCGAGGATGTGGTCGGTGACCCTCGCCGTGCGCGCCGCGAGGCTGTTCGAGAGCACCACGACGCCGAAGCCGCGGTCGGGCGCGAACGCCACGTGCGCGTGGAACCCGTCGATCGCGCCGCCGTGCTCCACGACGCTCGCGTAGTCGCAGGTCTGGCGGACATGCCACGCGAGCCCCACCGACTCGGCCGACACCGTGAGGCCGGCCGGCGTCCGCTCCGCCGACAGCGCCGCGGGGGCGCCGGCCATGTGGGCCTCCCGCAGCGTCGCGCGCTTCACGGGGCCTCGGTCGTCGCCGTCGCGCGCGGGCCAGGCCTCCTGCTGGAACGCCACCCACTTCGCCATGTCGTCGAGCGAGGCGTAGAGCCCGCCGGCGCCCTCCGACGCGCCGAGCCGCCACGGCGGCGCCGGGGTCTCCGCGTCGTTCGTGGCGTAGCCCGTCGCGGCCGCTCCGTTGGATGCACTCTGCACGGGATCGAACGTCGCGCTCGCCATCCCGAGGGGCGCGAAGAGGCGCTCGCGCAGGAGCTCCCGGTACGGCCTGCCGGAGGCCCGCGCCACCACGAGGCCCGCGAGCCCGAAGCCGAAGTTCGAGTACAGGTATTCGGTGCCCGGGGGGCGAGCGACGCGCGTGTCGAGCGCCGCGAGCACCTCCGACTCGGGCACGTCGCGATCGCCGCGGGTGTAGTCGAACGCGCCCAGGCGTGGCAGCCCCGAGGTGTGCGTGAGGAGCTGCCGGAGCGTGATCGGGCGCGCGTCGCTCGGCCACAGCTTCACCTTCGCGAACTCGGGCAGCAGCGCGTCGACGCGATCGTCGAGGCCCACCCGACCCTCGTCCCGCAGCGCGAGCAGCGCGGTCGCGGTGAAGGTCTTCGTGATCGAGCCGACGCGGTACAGCGTGTCGCGCGTGGCCTTGCGGTGGGTCTTCTTGTCGGCCTCCCCGCGGACCACGACGTGGGCGAGCCTCCCGTCGACGACGAGCGCGACCGCGAGGCTCGGCGGGCGCGCCTCGGCCATCTCACGGTCGACGAGCGCCTCGAGCTTGGGACCGAGGCCCGCCACCTTCGCGGCTCGGGCCTGATCGGTGAAGGCCAGCTCGGGCGAGGACCCCGCCGCGGCGCGCGCCCCGTCTCCGGAGGGCGCCGCGAGCAGCCGCTTCACGGAGGCGAAGCGCTCGTTGGGGACCGTGAGCGCGAGGTTGTACTGGAGGATCTTGTAGCCGCCGCCCTCGCGCACGAGCACGCCCGAGCCACGGGCGGGGCCCAGGCCTCGGGTCTCGAGGTCCTCGTCGAAGAGCGCCGTGCCCCCGTCCGCGAACGCCACCGCGCGCCGCGTGGCCCGCATGACCCAGCCCCGCTTCTTCTCGAAGTGCGGGTGCGCGTAGGCGCGAAACGCGGCCACGTCCCAGCGCTCCGTCGCGTCGGTCCCGAGGAACACGCCGCCCGCCGCGAAGAGGGAGAAGTAGGTCGCCTCGTCCGAGCGCGCGGCGGCCGCGTGGAAGGCGTCGAGGACGCGATCGACCTCGGCGCGCCGCGGCGGCGCGGCCGCGCCGGGCCCGGGGACCGGCGGGGAGGCGCACCCCAGCGACGCAGCCGCGGCGGATCCGAGCGCGAGGGGGAGCGCCAGCGCGAGGAGTCGGCTCGACATGGCGTGAGGAT
>CAZHGG010000263.1:0-7864 GCA_964531755.1 uncultured Polyangiaceae bacterium | reverse complement strand
GCCCGCACGCCGCCGCCGTTGCGCCCGCTCGCCCCCGCGCAGAGGTACGAGCGATCGACCACGAGGACGTCCGTGAGGCCGCGGCGCGCGAGGTTCCACGCGGTGGCGAGGCCCATGATGCCGGCGCCGACGACGACGACCTTCGCGCGGCTACGCATCGTCGTCTCCCGCGAGGGACGCGAGGGCGCCGAGGGGGACGGGGTGGAGCGGCGGCCGCGCCGTGATGGGCAGCTCGGGCGCGACGCCGGTCTTCTCCGCGAGGACGCGCGCGCAGGCCACGACGCACTGCTTCCCCTGGCACCACCCGGTGCCGAGGCCCGTGTAGCGCTTCACCGACTCGAGGTCGCGCTGGCCCTTGGCGACGGCGCCCTCCACCTCGTCGAGGGTCACGTCTTCGCACCGGCACACCAGCACCTTCGCCGTCATCGCGCGCCTCCCAGGTCGGCCACGACGCGCCTCGCCACGCGCGCCCCGTCGGCCGCTCGCTCGCCCTCCGTCGCGAAGGGCGCGCGGAGGGTCCCCGCCACGTACACCCCCGCCTGCGCCGTCGCTCCGTCGTCGTCGGCGCGGGGGACGAAGCACCGCCGCGCGGCCTCCCACCCGAGCGCCGCGCCCGCCTGCCCCGCGAGCTCGTAGGCCGCCGTCGGTACCTCTCCGGTGACCAGCGCGTCGCACTCGAGCGTCGTCGTCTGGTCGCCGTCGCGGACGACCGCCGCGCTCACCCGCGCCCTCCCTTCGGCCTCGAGCACCTCCCCGACGCGGGTCACCTCGACGCCGAGGGCGCCGAGCGCGTCGGCGAGGGCGCCGTGCCACGGGTGCTCCCCCGCGAGGACCACGCGCTCCCCCAGCAACACCCCGCGCGTCAGCGCCCGAGAGAACGCGCGGGCGGTGAAGATCCCCGGGAGGTCGTTGCGGGGGAAGGTCCCGATGGGGTCGTGGCAGCCGTTGGCGAAGAGGCGCGCGCGGGCTCGGACGAGGGTGACGGCGCCCGCGTGGAGCACCAGGGTTCCCGCGTCGTAGGTGGCGAGCGCCGCGGCGTGGGTGAGCGTCTCGGCGCTGGGGGAGGGGGGCGTGCGGGCGAGGTCGCATCGATCGCGGGCGCTCCCGCCGGGCGCGTCGTCTTCCTCCACCACGAGAACCGACAGGCCCGCCGCGCGGAGGACCTCGGCCGCGGCCGTCCCCGAGGCCCCCGCGCCCACGACGAGGACGTCGACCTCGCGCTCCGTGTGAGGGACCACCGCGCCGGGTTGTTCGGGGAGCGAACCGATGCCCGCCATCTGGCGCGCGAAGCCCTGCATCGTGCGGTTGATGGCCGCGCCGAAGCCCACCATCAGGTGGTGGTGGTCGAGGTGCTTGGGGAAGAACCAGTCGGTCACCTGGAGGACGTCGAAGCGGGCCGAGGGGAAGCTGTTCTGGGAGCGAACGATCATCCCCGGGCGGACGACGGCCTGGCAGGCCATGACCCCGGGTGTGTCGTCGACGCGCACGAGGCATCCGTCGCACGACCCCCTCATGCACGAGGGGCCGCGGGCGCGGTGGTACTTCGGGCTCCGGGCGAGCGTGAGGTGCCCGGCGGCGGCGAGGGCGAGGGCGAGGGGCTCCCCTTCGTGCGCGGTGACGGCGACCCCGTCGTGCTCGACGGTGACGGTGACGGGTGGAGGGGCCGCCGCGAGCCGACGCGCGAGCGGATGCGTCGTAGGGAGCGCGCGAGGGTCGATGCGCCGAGGGGCCATTGGGGGGGAACTCCCGCGATGATCGCCCCCGCGTGAAGGGAGGCGCAAGCGCCGTGTGATCCGTGGCACCCTGCGGCGCGATCATGGACGCGAACGCTCCGGGCCGTGTCTCTCCGTCGCTCGTCGCCTTCGCGCGGCGCGTGGTCCTCCCGGTCGTCCGCGTCGCCTTCCGCCCGACGCTCACGGGCCTCGAACACCTCCCGCGGGAGGGCCCCTTCCTCCTCGTCGGCAACCACTCCGCGGGCCTCGGGCTCGCCGAGCTCGCCTCCTTCGCGGCCCTCTACCTCGACCGCTTCGGCGCCGCGCGGCCCCTCGCGGGCTTCGCCCACCCCATCGACTTTCGCCTCGGCCCCGTCGCCCGGGTGTTCCGTTCGCTCGGCGCCGTGCCCGCCACCTACGAGGGCGCCGCCGAGGCCCTCGCCGCGGGCGTTCCCCTCCTGGTGTTTCCTGGCGGTGACCACGAGACGATGCGCCCGCTCTGGCAGGCCCGCCGGGTCGACCTCGGCGGCCGCAAGGGCTTCCTGAAGATCGCCCGCGCGCACCGCCTCCCCATCGTCCCCCTGGGCATCCGCGGGAGCCACCACACCGCCCCCATCCTCTGGCGCTCCCGCGCGCTCCCGTGGGCCCTCGTCCTGCCGCGCCTCGCGGGGCTGAAGCGCTGGCCGCTCACCGTCCTCGGCCTCGTCGGCGCCCTCGCCCTCGCGTCGGCGCCGTGGTCGTGGCCGCTCCGCGCGGCGCTCGTGTGGGCCTGGCTCGGATCTCCGCTCACGATGCTCCCGTGGGTGCCAGCCCGCATCGCGATGGAGGTCGGCGAACCCATCGCCCCCGAGGCGCTCTTCCGCGACGACGACCCCGCGCTCGACGGCGCCCTCGCGACGGTTCAGTCGGCGCTCCAGCGCATCGTCGACCGCGGTTGAAGGTACGATCGGGGCTTCATGACGCTCCCCGCGCGCCTCGCCCTCGCCCCGGTCGCGCTGCTCGTCGCCTGTGGCGAGGAGCCTTCTGCGCCTCCCGCCGACGCGACGACCGACGTCCACGAGGCTTCCGTCGATGTCGTCGCCGAGGCCGCTGCGCCTGACGTGGGCGCAGACGCGCGCGCAGAGGCTTCCCACGACGTCCCGTCGGGGGGTGACGTCGCCGCGGTCTGCGGCCAGCGCGGCGCTCGCACCGGTCGCTGGTACCAGGAGGTCACCTCGCGCGGCGTGGGGCGGCGCTTCTACGTGTCGGTCCCGACGAGCTACGACCCGGCGCGACGGTACCCCCTCGTGGTGGGCCTCCACGGCCGCGACTACGACGGGATCCGCATGCGCGACTACCTCGCCCTCGAGGCGCAGGCGCCGAGCGACTGGGCGATCTTCGTCTACCCCGACGCGCTGCGCCGAAGCTGGGGGACGCTGGAGGCCACCGGCTGGCAGAACGGCCCCGTCGCGTCGATGACGAGCCGCTTCGGCGGAACCGACGACCTCGCCTTCGTCGACGACATGCTCGCGTGGATGCGCGCCCGGTACTGCCTCGACGACGGGCGCGTGTTCGCCACCGGGCAGAGCTGGGGCGGCGACTTCTCCAACGTGGTCGGGTGCTTTCGTGGAGATGTATTTCGCGCCGTCGCGCCGGTGGCCGCCAACGGGGACTACTACCTCCCGACGCGCGCCGACGCGGCGGCGCCCTGCGTGGGCAACCCGGCGGTGTGGGCCTTCCACGGCATCGGCGACACCAGCATCCCCTTCTCCCTCGGCCCGCGCTACCGGGACTTCTGGGTGCGGCGCAACGGCTGCGAGGCCGCGACGTCTCCGCTCGCCTTCACGGGCGCGATGCGCGACGACGACTGCGTCGCCTACCAGGGGTGCGGTCAGCCCGTGCGGTGGTGCGCCTACAACGCGGCGTCGGGGCACCAGATCCCGCGGGCCTACTATCCGCGCGAGGTGGTCGCCTGGTTCCGCGGCTTCTGACGGCGCGCCCCCGTCGTCGTCACCGCGCTGGTGTAGTCTCCTCCCCCGATGCGCTTCACCTTCGCCGCACTCCTCCTCGTCGCCTGCACCGAGGCGCCTGCCCGCCCGCCGCTCGATGCGCCCCCGACCGACCGTACGGCCAACGTGACCCCGCCGGGCGACGCGGAAGAGCCGCTGCAGGACGCCGCCCTCGACGCCGCGCTCGATGCCGCGCTCGACGCTGCCCCTGACGCCCCCGCGCGCTGCGCGACGCCCGACGACTGCGCCTGGATCGAGGACTACCAGCGGGAGGTGGTGGCGAAGCTCGCGGGCGAGCGCCCCATCGCCGAGGGGGTCACGCTCGCCCACCGCGCATCGGTGGCGGAGCGGGAGACGGCGCGCTCGTACCTCCTCGGGGAGTTTCGCGCGCTGGGCCTCGACGCCGACTACCACACGTACACCACGGGGAAGAACGTCCGCGCCCGCCTCCCGGCCACCACGGCCGCGGGCGCGTCGGCGCCTCGCCTCGTCGTCGGCGCCCACTACGACGGCGTCCCCGCGGGCCCCGCGGCCGCGGACGACGGCACGGGGGTGGCGCTCGTCCTGGCGGCGGCCCGCTACCTCGCGGGGCTGCCGCGGCGCGATCGGCCGGTGGAGTTCGTCCTCTTCGACCAGGAGGAGGTGGGGCTCGTCGGGAGCGCGGCCTACGTCGCCTCGCTCCGGGCCGAGCGGGCGACCCTCGACGGCGCCCACTGCTTCGACATGTTGAGCTTCGACGGCAACGGCGACCGCGCGATCGAGCTCTGGTCGCCCGCGCCCACGCTCCAGGAGCTCTATCAGCGGCACGCCGGCCCGCGGGGGATCCCAGTCCGCGCGGTTCGCTTCACGTCGAGCGATCACCAGTCGTTTCTGTCGCGCTCGTTGCCCGCGGTGGGGGTGGGGGAGGAGTTTGTCGGCAACGACCACACGCCGCACTACCACCGCGCGACCGACACCTACGGGCGCGTGGACTTCTCGTACCTCGCGCGGATGACGCGCCTCGCCCTCGACGTCCTCGCCGACCGCGCCGTGGACTGACGGCCCAATCAGTCGAGCAGGACGAACACGTAGGCCCCGCGACGGGCCGCGTCGGCGTAGAGGTCGCGCAACGCGAGGACGTTTGCGCGGAGGTAGGCGAGGGAGCCGTCGGGGTCGTCGCGCCAGATGCTCGGGTACACGCGCGCCCGCTCCATCGCCTCGGGGTCGAAGTGGGCGTCGAGGGAGGCCGGGTCGAGGGCGCCGAGCGCCGCGTCGATCAGCCGAACGCGGTCGGGCCGCGCGTAGCGAAAGCGCATGTCGTCGCGGACGAGGCCCGGCGGCACGAGCGCCTGCGTCACTGGCAACGAGGGGTCGGGCATCATGTAGGGGCGCTCGCGGCGCTCTTCGGAGACGAGCCACAGCACCCCGTCCCAGGACTTGTCGAGGTCGAGGACGCCCGGCGCGTCGAAGGCGAGGGCTCGCCCGAGGGCCCGTGGATTGTCGAGGAGGTCGCTCGCCTCGTCGGGCGTGATGGCCCTGGCTCGCAGCGTGATGCCCATGTTCGTGCTCCGGGTCGGGGCCGCGCGGGGGGCGCCGACGAGGCGTCGGACTCCACCACGGCGTCGGGGGGCGATTCAAGCGCCGTCGTTGCAGGGTCGACCTCACGCGTCGCGGGGTGAACCCGTCCGTCGCGTTGGTGCACGAAGCTTGAGCGACCCCTTCTCAAAGCCGCGGCGCGCATCGGAATCCGGAGAGCATCGCGGCGCTGGTGCCCTAGACCGTGCCGCGCGCGCGGTGGCAAGCTGCCGCGTGGATGCTGGAGTCGAAGTTCAGGGCCCTGCTCGAGGCTGCGCCGGACGCGATGGTGATCGTCGACGGTCAAGGCACGATGGTGCTCGTGAACTCGCAGACCGAGCGCCTCTTCGGGTACGCCCGCTCGGAGCTGATCGGCCAGAAGGTGGAGGTGCTGGTGCCGGCGCGCTTTCGGGGGCGCCACCCGCAGCACCGCGCGCGGTATCAGGGCGACCCCCGCGTGCGCGAGATGGGCTCGGGGCTCGAGCTCTACGCGCTGCGGCGCGACGGGACGGAGTTCCCGGTCGAGATCAGCCTGAGCCCCCTCGAGACGGAGGACGGCGTGCTCATCACGAGCGCGATCCGCGACATCACCGAGCGGCGCAAGGCGCGCGAGAAGGACCTCCTCCTCAAGGAGATCCACCACCGGGTGAAGAACAACCTCCAGGTGGTCACCAGCCTCCTCAAGCTCCACGCGGAGCGCGTCCAGGCCCCGGAGGCGCGGGACGCGTTCGAAGACGCCCAGCTCCGCGTGCGGGCCATCGCCATCCTGCACGAGAGCCTCCACGACGCGCGCGAGAGCGGCCCGGTGGAGCTGGAGTCCTACGCCCGCTCGCTCGTCTCCTCCATCACGCGCCTCGAGGGGTCGCCGACGGAGGTCGAGGTGTCCGCCGTCGGGGTCCGCGTCTCCCTCGACCAGGCGCTCCCCTGCGGCCTCATCCTGAACGAGCTCGTGACCAACGCGCTCAAGCACGGCGCCGGGTCTGACCCGCGCGCGCCCCTCCGCGTGTCGGTGCGCGCGGCGCGTGAGGGCGCCGACGTCGTCCTCGAGGTGCGCGACAACGGCGGCGGCTTCCCGGAGCAGGTGCGCGACGGCTCGCTGGGGCTCCACCTCGTCCGCACGCTCGTCCGCCAGCTCGGCGGAACGCTCACGATGTTCACCGAGGGCGGGGCGGTGGCGCGGGTGGAGTTTCGCTGCGACGACGCGGGGGGCGCGCCGTGAGCCCGCCGAGCGTCCTGATCGTCGAGGACGAGGCGCTCATCGCCGACGACATCGAGCGCACGCTCCGGCGCCTCGGGTACCGCGTGGTGGCCGTCGTCGCCGACGGGGCGCGCGCGGTGGAGGCCGCGGCGGCGCACAGCCCGTCGCTAGTGCTGATGGACATCAAGCTCCGCGGCCAGGTCGACGGGGTCGAGGCGGCGCGCGCGATCCGCGAGCGGACCGAGAGCCCCGTGGTCTTCCTCACCTCGTACGCGGACAGCGCCACGCTCTCCCGCGCGAGCGCGGCGCGGCCCTACGGGTACGTGCTCAAGCCCTTCGTGGAGCGCGACCTCCGCGTGGCCATCGAGCTCGCGCTCCACAAGCACGAGGTCGAGCAGACCCTGCGGTCGCGGGAGCGATGGTTCGCCACCACGCTCGGGTCCGTCGGCGACGCCGTCCTCGCCACCGACGAGAACCTCACGGTCACCTTCCTCAACGCGGTGGCCGAGTCGCTCACCGGGTGGGCCCGGGACGACGCGGTCGGCCGCCCGGTCGACGAGGTCCTCCGGCTCCGCGACGCCGCCGGGAGCCCCCTCCCGAGCGTCGTGGTCGACGCCGTGACCCGCCGCGCCGCGGCGCACCTGCCGCCGGACACCGACCTGATCCGCCGCGACGGCACGCTGGCGCCCGTCGACGACTCCGCGGCCCCGATCCTCGACGGCTCGGGCGCGGTGCTCGGCGCGGTGGTGGTGCTGCGGGACGTGCGCGAGCGCAAGGAGCTCGAGCGCCGCGTCGCCCGCTCCGAGCGCCTCGCGTCGCTGGGCACGATGGCCGCGGGCCTCTGCCACGAGATCAACAACCCCCTGAGCTGCGTCGTCGCGGGCGTCGGCTACAGCCTCGAGGGCCTCGACGACCCCACCCTCCGCGGGGACGTGCGCGACAGCCTGCGAGACGCCTTCGACGCCGCCACGCGCATCGCCGACGTGGTGCGGACCTTCCGCTCGTTCGCGCGCCCGAAGGACCCCGAGCTCCGCCCGACGGACCTCGGCGCGGTGCTCGACGCGGCGCAGAAGCTCACCGCGCACGTCCTCCGGCTCCACGCGCGGGTCGCGCGGCGCGACGGCCCGGCGCCCCTGGTCCTCGCCGACCCTTCGCAGCTCACCCAGGTGTTCGTCAACCTCCTGCACAACGCCGCGCAGGCGACGCCCTCGGGGCAGGCCGAGCGCCACGAGGTGGGCGTCTCCCTCTTCACCGACGCCGAGGGCTACGCCGTCGTCGAGGTGCGGGACGACGGCGAGGGCATCGACCGGGAGGCGCTCCCGCGGATCTTCGACCCCTTCTTCACGACCAACTCGCCCGGCGAGGGGATGGGCCTGGGGCTCGCGATCAGCAACAGCATCGTGGACGCCCTC
>CAZHGG010000262.1:0-7893 GCA_964531755.1 uncultured Polyangiaceae bacterium | reverse complement strand
GACCGAAGGCGAAACCCAAGCGGCGAGCCGGTCCACGGTGGGCGAGCGGGCGGCTTCCGCGCGAAGCTCGCGCACGACGCTCACGATCTCGGGAGGCACCGGATTGTGTCGGAGGCACCACTGCTCGAGAGCGCCGACGAGGGCCGACCCCGCATATTCGTCGTGTCGGTAGAGCCACACGAGCACGTCCGTCGGGAGCCGCTCTACGAGGTTGTCGAAACAGGCGCACAGCTCGACGAGCGCGTGGGCTCGTCGAATGGGGAGCAGGCGCTCGTGGTCCGCGCCGGGGGAGCCCGAGAGGTGTTGCGCGCGGAGGTCCGCGAGCACAATCGCGGCGAGCGCGGGCGAAGCCGAGAGTGCGCCACCGAACGGCAGGGCCTGAGCCAGGGCGCTCAGTCGGGCTGGGGAGAGCCCCTCGAGCTGGGTGGGGTCGGCCTCGAGCTTCCGGGCGACCCAGGAGCGGTCTCTCAGCAAGAGGACGGTGGCTGCGGCGACGTCCTCGGAGACGCCTCCTGGATCGCAGAGCTGGCACCACGCGCGAGTAAGCAGGAGGTCGGTGAGAGTTCGTGTCATGAATGGCTCCTTGGGGATGGTCCCGGTGGGGTTTGTCCGGGGCTCGTCTCCTGGAGCGTTTGGGTCATGTGACCTCCGGTTTTGCGTTTGTTCGCACGCCGAGTACGCTGCCTCGATGGGGCGATTCATGCGCGACCAGCGGACCCCGATCGTCGTCCCCCTGCCGCCGCTCCCGCGCGCGCCGGGGCGCTTGGTGCACAGCGACTGTCCTCCCGAGGGCGCGGTCACGCTCGCGATGGCGGCCGAGCTCGAGGGCTTCCGCGCTCGCTCGATCAACAGTGTCCGCGCCCACTTGGACCCGGTCCGGCTCTCAGACCGCTGGGTGGGGCCCGGGGATCGAAAGCCCCGAGCGCTCTATTCGCGACCCGAGGCGGAGCGCATCGCGGGCGAGCTGGAGCGGCGGCGCCCCAACCCCTACAAGCCGCCCATGTATTCGCCCTACGGGCGCCAGCACGGCTACGAGCCGTCGACGGAGAACCGCGACGTTCCCGCCGGGTGGGTCACGACCAAGGAGCTACAAGACGCGCTCTACGACCTCGACCACGACGTCACCGCGCGCACGGTGCGCGCGATCCTCGTCGACGGCCGCTGGCCCCGCGGCCTCGGCCGACGGGTCGCGGCGGCGCTCCGCGCGCTCTTCGAGGAGCTGGGGTTGCCGCCGCCGACACGGGCGCGGTCAGAGCGGCGCCTCGTCGGACAGCGGCTCCAGCGGGTGTACCCGAAGGGGGAGGCGATGAAGAAGCTCCTGCTCGGGATCGAGGGGGTTGGGGAGCGGTCGGGATCTGACCGCGATGACCGGAGGATTGCGTTGGCGGCGATTTGCGATGTCGTGGGGGACGAGCGGCTACGGGGGAGGGCGATGGGCGGCGGGTGACTTGTGGCCGGGATGCCGCGGCGTGCCGTGCGTTTGGAAGGTTCTGACGGGGACGCTCCGGAGGCTGCGAGTTTCGGGGCACGGCTTGTTGGCATCGTGTAGCCTTGCTCGGGGTTCGAGGACGCCTCGGAGGTTCGAATGCAAAATAGGTACGTGGCGGACGTTGGTGATTTCGGGAAATACGGTCTACTTCGTGCGCTTGTCAGAGGCGAAGGCGAAGGCCCCCCCTACTCGCTCGCTGTACTGTGGTATCTCGTCCTCGCGGAGGAACTTACTCGGAACGACGGAAAACACAGGGGCTACCTTCGGCGGGAGCAAGAGGACCAATATCGCTGCTGTGATCCTGAACTCTACGACGCTCTTCAGGACCTAAACAAGCGGGACCGTTCCGTGGCAGCGGTAGCCCAACGCGCCGTTCTCCCAGGGGCGCGCTACCATACGGCGCCACTGACTGGTACTCTCGCGAACGAAGGGCCCCACCTTTCCCGCAGTCAATGGTTCGCCGGGGCGCTTGAGAGCGCGAAAGGCGCCGATCTCGTCTTCGTTGACCCGGACAACGGTCTTCTTCCAAGGAGCGTAAGTCCGCGCGCCAGATCTGCTTACAAGTACGTGTTCGTCGACGAACTCGCCGCCCTGAGTCGTCAAGGCGCCTCGCTCGTGGTCTACCACCACCTGGATCGGACGCCAGGTACTGCCATTGAGAAGGTATCAGTGCGTGCGAAAGAACTGGAAGGCGCGCTCTCGCGGTCGTGTCGCGCAGTGCTATTTCGAAGAGGTACCTTGCGTGCTTTCTTCGTCCTTCCAACCGAAGCACACCGTGGCAAGCTGGACGACCGACTCGACCGCTTTGCGCACTCGTGGAGCAAGCACGTCAAGGTGCTTCCGAGGCTTCCGAGGTCAATCGAGTGTTGATGGCATGGCGAGCGAGCGATCGCTTCAGAGCGGAGGGACGCGCGAAACGTCGACCTTGCAGGTCGCAAGGTCGACCCTGCCGCCTGCCGTGAACGGCACCTTCTCTTCCTCAAGCATGCGGCGCTGCGCGTCTTCCCCGCCCGGACGATCCAACGACCCGTCCTCACGGACCACTCGATGCGTGAGGTCCCGAACCAAGTTCCGCCGACATGCCGCGAGCATGGCCCCGATCGGCTGGTTCAAGTTGCGTCGTCCATCGTAGAAGTGGGCGGACAGGTCACCGTATGTGGTCACGCAACCGACCGCTACTTCGCGCTGAAGAAGGTCATTTAGGTCACGCCAGGTCGGCATGTGACCACTATGCCAGAGACGAACGAAATGTCACGGGTCTCGAGTTCTCCGGGGGTCAAGGTCACTCTCCCTTCTTGAGCTCCTTGAGTCTCTTCCGCAGCGACTCGAAGGACTCGAGCTCTCTCTTGAGCAGCTCTGGTGTGGGCTTCTGCGCGCCGAAGCGGTCGCTGTGCAGGTGCCCCTGGATGTACCGGGACAACATGCCGACCTTCTCGATGACCTCGTCTCGAATGGCGGGATCGATCACGACGGACTTCATGCGCTCGATGCTCACGCGCTCCTCGAATCGCCTCACCACGTCGCCGAAGAGGTCGAAGATCACGAACGCCTCGTAGCACGTGCGGAGCGCTCCGAAGGCGTCCCCGAGGAGGCGCTGCTGCTCGTCGGGTGGTGTCCCCGGAGCGGTCGCACGCTTCAATAGCTCGGATACCTTCTTCGTCGACTTGTAGTCCTTCTCGACCACCGGGCTGTTGTCGAGGAAGACCCAGCCGGGCGTGCCCTCTCGCTTCTCGATCCAGTGCGAGGCCAGCGGGACCTTGCTCTCTTCGGCCTCCTCGCGGAGGCAGTGGAGAAAGTGCAGATCGTGCGTGAACACGATCACCTGACGGCGCTTCGCCTCGCCGACCACGTAGCGCGCGATCGTGTCTTTCCACTCGAAATCGAGCGACGTGACCGGGTCGTCGAGGATGATGCCCGCGCTCTGGTCGTCGAGGGCGACCTCGGTCAGGAAGTCCGCGAGGGCGACGGCACGCTGCTCGCCCTCGCTCAGGACCTTGTCCGGTGTCCCGTCCGGGGGCGCGCCTTCGGGCGTCTCGAGCACGACCTGCTTTCGGGTCTCACCCTTCTGGCCCTTGGTCAGGACCTTCACGCGTCGAGGACAGTTGAGCTCCGTGAGGGTCTTCTGGAAAAGCTCGACGTAGCGGTCGGTGACCAACGCGGCGAAGAGCTCGTTGTACTTCGAGGTGATGTGCTTCGTGCTGCCGCGCACCTTGGGGCTGCCCGCGCGAGCCGCCCACTGGCAGTCGGCGACGAACGCCTCGAGCTCCGGGAGGAGCTCGCCAAGGCGCGCGCGGTGCTCGAGTGTCACGAGTCTCTCGCGGAGCGCCACGAACTCTTCGCTCCCGCCCTTCCCCTCGAGCTCCGCGATCCGCCGATTCACCGTGGTCACCAGCCCGGAGAGCACGCTCGCGCCCCCGCCGGCGGGCGGCATTGTCGTAGGCAGGTCGTGACGCGCGCGCAGCGCCGAGACGAGCGCCTCCCGCCGACTCTGGAGCGCCGCGCCGTGCGCCTGGAGCGCGGCCAGCGCGCTCGGCTCGCACTGCTTGACGAGCGCGGCCGTGGCGGCGTCTTCGGCGGTCGAGAGGTCCACCGTGGCGAGCTGATGGGCGAGGCGCTCGAGCTCGCGGGTCGCGCCCCGCAACCCCTCCGTCGCCGTCCCGTCGAGGAAGGTCCAGAGGCGCTCGAGCATCGCGACCTGCGCGGGTTCGAGTGGCCTGTGGCACAAGAGGCAGGGATCGCCGGAGTGCGGATACGGGTGGTTCGGCTGCGCGCGAGCGAGCGCGCGGGCCGCCTCGGCCAGCTTGTGCCACTCGGGCGATCCGAGCCCCTCGACGAGCCCGCCGCGAAACTGCTCGAGGGTGTGGCTCTCCGCTGCCGCCTGCGCGTCCCTCCACGCCGCGATGGCGGCGCGCACCTGGTCGACGGTCGCGTCCGAGAGCGCTGCCTCCGCTCGCTCGAGCGCGCCCTGCCCCACCGAGAGAGAGAGGCTCAGGCGCCGGAGCGGCCCGAGGGCTTCCTGCATGTTGGCATTCGCGAGCGCGGCGATCTGAGCTTTCAGTGCTTCCCGCTCCGCCTTCTCCTCCCCGGACAGCGTCGCGAGCCTGCGAAGCGCGGCGAGATCGGTGTCCTTTCCCAGCGTCGAGAGCGCGGTGACCACGACGCTCGGTCCTTCGAACCGCCCAGGAAAGGTGTTTTCGCGGGTCTTCTCACGAATCAGGCTCTGAAGTCGCTTGCGCAGCTCGTCGGTGACGTCGGCGAGCGCCGTCAGGTGCGCGAGCCCCGCGGGCGAGAAGCTCAGCGTGTTGGACCGCGTGAGGTGCGTGCGGACGCTGGTCGTGTCGAAGACGTAGAAGCACCGCAGCGCCGGGTGTGGGCCCCCGACGAGGTAGTCGATCGAGGTGACGGCGCCGTCGCCGTCCGCCACGTCGATCGTGGCCCGGATCGGGGCGCCGGGCGCGGCGGCGCGCATGACGTCCCCGAGCACCACACGATCTCCCCGCGTGAAGCACGCGCTCCCGAGGACGCGCGCATACCCCGACTTCCCCGAGCCGTTGGCCCCAAAGATGGCGGTGAGCGCTGGACCGAACGTCAGCGTCTGCCCCTCGGCGAGCGCGTTGACGTTCCGGAGGTCCGAGATCTGGGCGAGGCGAACCGGACGCCCGCTCGCGGTGGCCGCGTCGAGTGGGGGCTGCGGGAAAGTCAGCGCGGCGCGCGGCGCCGCGGGCGCGAGCCCTCCGGCCTCAAGGAGGAGGCGAAGAACGTCTTCGTAGTCGTCCTCGGTGAAGCGTCCACCCCGAACGATCCGCTCGAGCGCGGCCTGCTCCCAGAAGGGAAGCCCCGTGGCCCATTCGCGGATTTGCTGGAGGACGCTCGCCATGATCGCCAGCGTCGCGTCCATCGAGACGAAAGCAAAGCGCGAACGTCGGGCTCCAGTGGCGCGCCGGAGGGGCCCGGATGCCCGCAGGGCCTCGCCTCGCAGAATGCCGACTCTTCGGTTTAGCGAGGCGTGCCAAGTTTCGTTGGGGGAGTGGAGGTCCTCTCATGAATCACAGCGAATCCGTCGTCCGCCCCCTCTTGAACCCACCGGAGCCCACGCCGTACGCGTCGTCGCTCGAGCACCTCGCCGACGCGATCGGGAGAATTGGCGACCTCGTGGCTGCGCACCTCGCCCGCGCGCCCCAACAGGTGAGCCGACGATACAGCACGATCGACCGGCGCGAGCTCCTCGCCCGCGCGACCGTCGGCGGCCGCGCCGAGGTGCCCTCCGAGACCTCCAGCCTTTGGGCTTTGGCCGACCGCAAGCTCGCCTGGATCCGTCGGCGCGAGGAGCTGACGCTGGCCGCTGGCGGCGTCGAGCTCCCCCTCGTTCGGCTGGCAGGACGGTTCGGGCTCTCTCAGCTCGAGCAGGACGTGCTCCTCATGACCGCGGCGCCGGAGCTCGACCCTCGGTACGAGGAGGACTGGAGCGCGATCGATCGCGAGATGACCAGCCCCAGCGTTCGCACGGCGATCGCCATGATGAGCCGCGGCTTCGAGGAGTGCATCTCGATGCGAGCGCTGTTCTCGCGCTCGGCTCCGCTCGTGCGACACTCGCTGCTCCTGGTGGAGGCGTTCCACGGAGCGAGCGAGTCGGACTTCCTCAGGCTTCAGCTCGAGGTTCCGCGGCGCATCGTCAGCGAGCTCCTCGGGACGGATGCCCTCGACGAGACCCTGATGGGCTTCTCCCGACTACGCACGTCGTCGGTCTCGCTGGACCGGGTGGTCCTCCCGAGCGCCACGAAGGAGTTCGTGAGCTCGCTCATTCGCAACCACGACAAGTACGTGGAGCAGCGCCGAGCGTGGGGGCTGGACGAGGTGGTGACGTACGGGAAGGGGCTCACTCTCCTCTTCAGCGGTCCGCCGGGGACTGGCAAGACCATGCTCGCCAACGCGGTGGCCAACCAGGTCGGGAAGCGCATCTTCAGCGTGGACATCGCGAAGCTCACGGAGTCCGACCGAAGCCTCGAGGCCAATCTGGACGGTGTGTTTCGCGAGGCCAAGCTCCTCGACGCGGTGCTGTTCTTCGACGAGTGCGAGCAGATCTTTACGTCTCGAAGGAGCGGCAATCACGCGATGCCCCTGCTCCTCACGCGCATGGAGCAGTTCGACGGCATCGCCATCTTGGCGACCAACATGCCAGAGGTGCTGGACGAGGCGATGGCCCGACGCATCGTGGCGACGATCGTCTTCGAGGCGCCTACCCCGCTGGGGCGCGAGGCCATCTGGAGAAAGCACCTCCCCGCGAAGCTCCCGCTCGCCGAGGACGTCGACGTCGAGGCCCTGTCCAGGGACTTCGAGCTCACCGGGGGGCTCATCAAGAACGCGGTCCTCGCGGCGCTGGTGCATTGCGTGGCCCGCGATGGAGACCGCCTCATGATGGCGGATTTGGACCACGGCGCGCGCCTCCAGCTACGGGTCGACGCCAGCGGCGAGCGCCGCCTCGTCCGACCGGAGGTCCGGTTGGACGAGCTGGTGCTCGAGTCCGAAGTGCGCACCCAGGTGGAGCGGTTCATCGCGTCGGCCCGAGTGCGGAGCACGGTGCTCACCGACTGGGGCTTCGGAAAGGTCCTGCGCGGGGGGAACGCCCTGACGGCGCTCTTCGCAGGCCCGCCCGGGACCGGAAAGTCCGCGACCGCGGAGGCGGTGGCGACCGCGCTCGAGCGTCCCATGCTGCGGTGCTCTCTCTCTGCCGTCGTCTCCCAGTACGTCGGAGAGACCACGAAGAACCTCGACGCGCTGTTCCGCGCGGCGAGGGACCACCGCGCCGTGCTCGTCTTCGACGAGGCCGACGCGCTCTTTGCTCGCCGCATCGCCGTGCAGACGTCGAACGACCGCTTGGCGAACGCCGAGACCGCGGCCCTCCTCACGCAGCTCGAGAGACATGACGGGGTCGTCGTGCTCACGACGAATCTGGAATGCGAGCTCGACCCCGCGTTTCACCGCCGGATCGGGCTTTGCGCGCGCTTCGACGAGGGCGACGCGCGGCGGCGAGCCGCGATCTGGAAGAAGCTGATGCCGAGCGACGCGCCGCTCGCGGAGGACGTGAACCTGGGCGAGCTCGCCAAGGCGCACGAGCTGTCGCCCGCGGGGATACGCAACGCGCTCCTCGCCGCGGCGTTTCAGGCGGCTTCGCAGGGAGTCGGGGCACGGCTCATTACGCAGCGGATGCTGCGCGTGGCGGCGCAAGAGCAGGTGGTGGGGCGCCCAGCGAGGCGGACGACGGCGGCGGAGCCGGAGCCCTCGTGACGGATACGGAGAGAAGCGAGTGCGCCACCGGGAAAGACCTTGTTCTCGGAGACAACCGACATGCCTGTTCCCGGCCACCCCGATCCGTAGAAATCGGCGGACATCGTGGCGGCCGGGCG
>CAZHGG010000261.1:0-7901 GCA_964531755.1 uncultured Polyangiaceae bacterium | reverse complement strand
AGGTCGACGAACTTGTGCTGCCAGTACTCGCGCTTGATGATCGGCTTGCCGAACGCCTTCCGATCGCGCCCGTAAGCGATCGCCTGGTCGATGGCGATCTGCATGCCGCCGCAGCAGCTCGTCGCCGCGATGAGGCGCTCGGTCTGGAAGTTCTGCATGAGGTACATGAACCCCATGTTCTCCTCGCCGAGGAGGTAGCGGCGCGGCACGCGCATGTCCTCGAAGGCGAGCTCGGCGGTGTCGCTCGCGTAGTTGCCGACCTTCTTCAGCTTGCGGGAGACCGAGTAGCCCTTCGTGTTGGTGGGGACGAGGAAGAAGCTGCACCCGTGCGTGCCCGCGTCGGGCGCGGTCTTCACGAGCAGGGTGACGAAGTCGGCGCGCGTGCCGTTCGTGATGTAGGTCTTGGCGCCGTTGATGATGTAGTCGTCGCCGTCGCGCTTGGCCCAGGTCTGGATGCCCGCCACGTCGCTGCCGGCGTTGGGCTCGCTCACGCCGAGCGCCGCGATCTTCTCACCGCGCAGCGCAGGCCTCAGGAACTCGTCGATCTGCTCCTTGGTGCCGAGATCGGAGATGACCGGCGTGGCCATGTCGCCCTGGACGAGCAGGCCCATCGAGACACCGGCCGAGTTGCCGTGCGGGAGCTCCTCGCCCTTCGCGACGCTAAACCAGTAGTCGCCGCCGAGGCCGCCGTGCTCCTCCTTGTAGTGGGCCGCGAAGAGCCCCAGCTCGCCCGCGCGCTTGAACACCTCGTTCGGGAAGCACTCGCTCTTCTCCCACTCGTCGGCGAACGGCGCGAGCTCCTTCTGGGCGAACGTGCGGACGGTCTTGCGGAACTGCTCGTGCTCTTCGCTGAACGGGGAGGGCATGGAAGGGACTCCTTCGCCGGCCGCGATCGCGCCGGGCCACTCTTTCGTACACGAAAGTTTTCCTTTCGCAAGAGTTGTCGGCGCGCACCCCGACGCGGACGCCGCGAGCGCGGCGCTCGGATCACCGGTCGGCGCGACGCTCAGCCCTTCTTCTTTGGAGCGGGCTTCTTTGGAGCAGCCGCGGGCTTCTTTGGAGCCGCGGGCTTCTTTGGAGCAGCCGCGGGCTTCTTTGGAGCGGCGGGCTTCTTTGGAGCGGGCTTCTTTGGAGCGGCGGGCTTCTTTGGAGCAGGCTTCTTTGGGGCGGGCTTCTTTGGAGCGGGCTTCTTTGGAGCGGCGGGCTTCTTTGGAGCGGGCTTCTTTGGAGCGGCCTTCTTTGGAGCCTTCTTCGGGAGCAGCACCTCTCCCACGTCGGTCGTGGAGGCGGAGCCGTTCATCGAGGGCCGCGAGACGCCCTCGCGCTGCGACGCGCGCGACGCGAGCGTGTCGCGGACTTTGTCGTCGAACTCGTCGAACTCGAACGGCTTGTCGATGTACGCGTCGGCGCCGTAGAGCGGGCTCGTGAGCTGGTTCAGGTTCTCGCCGATGCCGGTGAGCATCACGACGCCGGTGTGCGCGAGCGCGATGTCCTCGCGGATCTTTCGGCACACCTCCCACCCGCTCATGCCCGGCATCATCACGTCGAGCACGACGAGGTCGGGCAGGTGCTCGCGCGCCATCTTCCACGCCTCCTCGCCGTCGCGCGCTTGGATGACCTCGAGCTGGGGAGCGCGCATGGTCGTGAGGTGGCGAGCGACCAGCTCCAGCATGGACGGCTCGTCGTCGGCGACCAGCACGAGGGGGTTCGAGGTGGGCATGGCGTCATCTTCCTTTTTCCCGGCGGCCAAGGTCAAGGACGCAAGCGCCCGCGCAGAGATCTCGCCGAATCGGCGCCACCCGCCCGCGTTAGGCTTTACTCGTCCCGGAACTTGGTGGGTACGCGCGCGGTCGACTCGACGAGCTGCCGCGACGCGTTCACGTAGCGCACGATGGTCGGCATGTTGCCCTTCGTGAGCTTCACCTTGTTCTGCATCATCGCCTTGATGGGATCGACCTCGCGCTTGATGATGGTCTTCCACATCGCGTAGGGGGCCACGATGACGAACGGCGCGCCCTGCGCCTCCGTCGCGGGGATGAGGCGCACCTCGCGGCACTCGCCGCCGTGGACGTCGAGCCAGAGCGCCGTGTCCTCGTGCAGGTTCAGCGCCGGGTCGGCCTTCACGACGAACGCGACCACGCCGTGGGTCCAGTCCTTGCCGTGGAGCCGGTAGTCCGCGTTGGCGTTGATGGCGTCTTTGTACGCTTCGGCCCACTCGGGCGAGGGAAAGTCAAACATGGTCGCGGGTATACCGGGGAAGGCGAGGGAAGGGGAGGGCGTTCAACGCGAACCTGAAGTGAGGCCCGCGGGGGCGAACGAGGGTCGATGGCGCCCCCGAGCCGAGGGCGAGGTGGCGCCATGAACGGCGCAGCCCACGGCGCCGTGCGCGCCGCGGTGGACGGGGGCCTGACCATCGGCCACCATGCGAAGCCAGAGCGATGGCGAAGAGCGAGAAGGTCCACGCGCGGGGTGACGCACGGCTCGACGGCGTGCTCGAGTTCGTGGCGTTCGCGGCGCGCCCCATGCCGCTCGTCACCCTCCTCGACGCCGGCCCGCGCCGCATCGCGGCCATCTTCGGGGCCGAGGTCTGCTCGCTGTACGTGCTCGAGGGCGAGGGGAACGAGCTCGTGATGCGCGGAAACGTGGGCTTCGACGGCCGCGCGGTGGGCACGGTGCGGCTCTCCGTGGGCGAGGGCATCACCGGTCGCGCGGTCGAATACATGCGCCCCGTCTCCACGGACCAGGCGCGGGTGCATGCATCTTACAAGCACGTCGACGGGCTCGGCGAGGAGCGCTTCCCGGTCTTCCTCGCCGTCCCCGTGTGCGGGCGGCGGGGCCCCCTCGGGGCGCTCGTGCTCCAGCGCAAGGAGGGCGCCTTCACCGACGAGGACGTGGCCCTCGTGGCGCTCATGGGCGGCCTCCTCGCCGCGGGCATCTCGCAGGCGGAGCTCCTCGACGCTCGGCGAGAGCGCAAGGAGCGCAAGGCCGGCGGCGGTACCCGCAAGGTGACGCTCCCTGGGCGCCCGTTCGTCCCCGGCCGCGCCCTCGGGGCGATCGCCGCGCTGCGCCGGCCCTCGGCGCGGCCCGCCGAGCGCCCCGCGGAGCCGGAGGACCCCAAGCAGGAGCTCCGGCGCCTGCGCGGGGCCTTCGACGTGGCCGAGAAGGCCATCACCGCGCTCGCCGACAAGGCGCGCCACCTGCGGCTCGGCGAGGGCGCCCGGTTCCTCGGTACGTACCTGGAGATCCTCGGCGATCAGCGCTTCCGCGAGCGCGCGCTCGAGCTCGTCGAGACCGACGGCGGCATCGCGCAGGCGCTCTCGCGCGTCGCCCGGGAGGTGACGCGCACGGCCGCGAGCGTCACGCGTGACCCGTTCCTCGAGGAGCGCGCGCGCGACGTGGAAGATCTGTGCGACGCGCTCACGATGCTCGCCGTGAGCGACAAGCGGGCCGAGCTTCCCTCCCGCGCCATCCTCGTGGGGGACGCCCTGACGGTGTTCGACCTCTTGGTGTCGGCGCGCGCACAGCCCGCGGGCGTCGCCCTCTCCGAGCGGGCGTCGGGGCCTCGCACGAGCGCCCTGCTCACGCTGCTCGACGTGCCCGCGATCGTCGGCGTGCAGGGGCTCTTCCGGTGGGCGTCCGACGGGGACATCGCCGTGCTCGACGCCGATCACGGGCTGCTCGTCATCAACCCTTCGAAGAGCGAGATCGCGAGCGTGCGGGAGCACCGGCGCGCCGACGTGGGTCGCCGCGCCGCGGAGTCTTCGCGCGACGTGGGCGGGGGCGGGGAGGCGTGATGCGCTCGGTGGAAATTTTCGCCCCCGCGCGAGTTCTGGAAAATACCCAAGTCGCCTCGCGGCATCGTGTCTTGCTCGGGTGCACCTCGTGACCACCGAAGCCAAGGCCAAGTCCCCGAACCCCGCCGGCGAGGGCGCGAAGAGCCCCGGCTCGGACGCCCTCCCCGACCTGCTCGACGTCGACGACGAGCGACCGTCCATCACCGAGGTGAATGGCACGGTCGCGCGGTTCGACATGAGCTTCGCCCCCGACAAGCCCATGCGCGAGGTCTTCATCGCGCCGTTCAAGGCCCGCGCGCCCTCGCTCGCCTACCTCGCGTTCGCGCTCGCCGTCGTCGCCGTCGTCGTGGCGGCCTACAACGGCAGCTCGAACACGCGGCTCTGGGTGTGGATCGTGGAGGGCGATCGCGGGCGCCCCATCGGCGCGCAGCCGCTCTCGATCCTGCTCACGGTGTCCGCCCTCGGGACGGCCATCCGCTCGTGGATGCGCGGGGTGGTCGTCACCTCCGAGGGCATCCAGACCCGGGAGGTGCTGCTCCTCGGCCTGCCGCGCATCAAGTCCTGGGCGTGGCCGCAGATCGATCGCCTCATCGTCGACGAGCGCGGCGTCATGCTCGAGCTCTGGGACGGCCGCTACGAGCGCCTCCCCGACGTGGCCGAGCCCGCGCGCCTCTCCGCGCTGCTCGAGCAGGTGGCCCTCGGGCGCGGCAAGCAGGTCACGCGCCTGCGCTGAGGCGCTCGGCGCGCTGCGAGCCTCACCGCGCGGCGTCGAACTCCGCGCGCACCGCGCCCCGTAGCTCCGCGTCCGCGAGCAGCTCGAGGGCGGTCTTTGCCAGCGCGCGCGCGCCGTCCAGCGCCGTCGCGAAGCCGCGCTCGCTGCCAGCGCACTCGGCGAAGCGGTGCTCGTGGCACAGGCTCTCGCCGATGTCGCAGATGGCCAGGTAGGGGTGGATGGAGGGCACAGCCTGCGACACGTCGCCCATGTCGGTGCTGCCCGCGCCCACCTGGTCGGTGGCCTCCTCCGCCGCCCGCCCGGCCGCGGCGAGGTGGTCGCCGAAGCGCCGCGCGAGCGTGAGGTTGTTGCGCATGGGGCTGTAGCCCGTGCGCGAAGAGACGGTGACCTCCACCGCGCTCGCGAGCGCGGCGCCGCGGGCGCAGCGCTCGACGATCGCGCGCACGCGCTCGAGCTCGCGGCCGTCCCGCGCGCGCACGCCGAACTCGCACGCCGCCAGCTCGGGGATGATGTTCACCGCCTGGCCGCCGTTCGTGATGAAGCCGTGCACGCGGACGCCGTCGCGGAAGTGCACGCGCTGGCCGTCGACCAGGCGAAATGTGTCCATGCAGGCCGTCAGCGCGCTGTTGCCGTCGTGCGGGGCGGCCGCCGCGTGGGCCGGCTTGCCGTGGAACGTGAACGTCACCCACGCCGAAGCCAGCGCCGGGTGGGCCAGGATGTCGCGGTCGAACGGGTGGAACATGAGGGCGGCGTCGAGCCCCGCGAAGCACCCGGCCTCCAGCATCTTGATCTTGCCGCCGCCGCCCTCCTCGGCGGGCGTGCCGAGCAGCACCACCTCGCCGCCCGCGGCCTCGGCCCCCCTCGCCGCCGCCAGGAACGCGCCGACCGCGCCCGTGGCGATGAGGTTGTGGCCGCACGCGTGGCCGATGTGCGGCAGGGCGTCGTACTCCGCCAGGATGGCGACGCGCGGCCCGCCGGGCCTGCCCGCGCGCGCCGCGAACGACGTCGGCATGCCCGCGAGGCCGCGGTCGACGGCGAACCCGCGCGCTCCGAGCAGCTCGCAGACCCACCCGGAGGCCTTCACCTCTTCGAACCGAAGCTCCGGGTTGGCGTGGATGTCACGGCAAAGGCGGCGCAGGGCCTCGGAGTCGGAGGCGACGGCCTCGTCCACGACGCGGGCGAGAGTGCGTGCGAGCTCGGCGGGCAACATGCCCTCACCCTACACGCCCGCGCGTGTACCCGCGACCTCGCGGCTCGGGCCCGGCCCGGAAAGCTCTCCGTGACGCGGACGCTCCTTCAGCGTCGCTTGCGCTCGAGGCCGGGATACACGAACAGCAGGCCAAGCATGTAGAGTACACACAACGCGATCGTCGCGCCCACGCTGCGCCGGATCGCCCCCTTCGTCGTGGCGGCGCCGGCCGCGAACATCGGGATGAGGAGCGTGACCACGAGCAGCGAGAAGAGGAGCAGCTTCTGCATCGTTCAGCCCTCGCCGGCGTCGCCGAAAGGTCGACCCGCCCTGCGCGCGCTGGCGTACTGGCGCGCCACGATCGCCAAGTACTGCGGATCGCGCACGAAATACCGGTGAAAGAGGCGGCGCGGCTCTTGCGCGAGGCGGAACGCCCACTCGAGGCCGCGATCGGCCATCCACGCGGGCGCGCGCTTCACGGTGCCCGCCACGAAATCGAGCGACGCGCCGATGCCGAGCAGCACGGCGGGCGCGACCGCCTGCGCGATCTCGTGGCAGAAGAGCTCCTGCTTCGGGGCGCCGAACGCCACCAGCACCACGTCGGGCTTCGCCGCGCGGACCCGCTCGACGATGGGCGCGCGCTCGGAGGGTGGCTTCGACAGGTCGACCATCGGGGCGTCGGTGCCGGCGATGACGAGCGAGGGGTGCCGCTCGCGGAGCTTCGCGGCCGCGAGGTCGGCGACCCCCGGGCCCGCGCCCAGCAGGTAGACGCGCTTGCCGCGCTCCGCGCAGCGCGCCACCAGCGGCCCGACGAGGTCGGAGCCCGAGATCTTCGCCGGGAGGCGCGTGGGCATGAGGCGTGAGGTGAGCACCACGGGGAACCCGTCCGCCAGGCTCAGGCTCGCGGCCTCGTACGCCGCCGCGAAGGCGGGGTCCTCGTCGGCGATCACCACGTGGTCGACGTTGGGCGTGACGACGAAGCCGCCGGCGCCCGCGTCGGAGAGCGCGAGGATGGCCTCCACCGCCTCGTCGAACGTGAGCACGTCGATCGGCACCCGCCCGACGCGGACCCGCTTCGGCGTGTCCCTCATCGCTGCTGGAGCACGATGGAGCCGAGGAACTTCGAGCGCCCGGCCTCGTCGATCGTGCGCGACGCGGCGACCACGGAGGTCTCGCCGATGAACACGCCGATGAGGGCCGCGTCGAGGCTCTGCACCATGGGCACGGTCGTGGCGTTCTCGGAGACCATGTTGAGCACCACGAGGCAGCGCTTGCCCTTCTGGGTGAGCGCCTTCACCTGCTGGAGCGTACCGTCCATGTCCACGAGGCCGATCTTGCGGGCGTCGAAGACCGCCAGCTCCTGGCCGAGCTCCTTGCCGATACGCGCCAGCCCCTGGGCGATCTCGAGCATGGCGTCGGGGTCCCGGGCGCTGGAGCCCACGAGCGCGAGCGACTGCCAGTCGGACTGGTGGCACCGCAGCCATAGACGCTGCCATATGGGGTTTCCGAGCGTTGCCGCGGCGCCTTGTCCGCTCGAGACCGGTGTCGTCATGCTCCGTCCACTCTACCGGAAATCGCTGCCGAACGGGCAACTTGCGGCATCGCGCCTCAAGGCTTCATGTAGTTCGACGTGAGGGTCGCCGCGCCCCCGGCCACCTGCTGCGCGAGGATTTGCACCTCGATAGCCTCGGGGGTGTCAGCCATCGACACCCCGGCGAGCGTGGTCCCGCTGAGGGCGTGCACTGTGAAGATGTAGGTGTGGTCGCCCGAGGGCGGGCAGGGCCCGAGGTAGCCCAGCGTGCTCGGCGAAAACGTGACGCCCGCCTGCTTCGAGCCCGCCGGCGCGGGCGCGCCGGGGGTGTAGCCCACCGGGACCGAGGCGCCGACCGACAAGGTGGCTGCGGGGATGTCGTACAGGGTCCAGTGGATGTTGGGGACCGTGAGGTCCTTCATGACGATGGCGTAGCTCCGCGTGCCCACCGGCCCGGCCGTCCAGGTGAGCGCCGGCGACCGGTTGACGCCCGAGCAGGTGTGGGCGGCGGGGAAGCGGCCCCCGTCGGTGAGGGTGGCGCTCGTGAGCGTCATCGGCGCGAGCGCGGCGTCGGCGACGGCGGCGTCGGCGGCGTCGGGGCCGGCGGCGTCGGCGGCGTCCGGAACGGCCGCGTCGGCGGCGTCGGGGACGGCG
>CAZHGG010000260.1:0-7916 GCA_964531755.1 uncultured Polyangiaceae bacterium | reverse complement strand
ACACCACCAGCGACTACGACCGCGAGAAGCTCCAGGAGCGCCTCGCGAAGCTCGCCGGCGGCGTGGCCGTCGTCAAGGTCGGCGCCCACACCGAGACCGAAATGAAGGAGAAGAAGGCCCGCGTCGAAGACGCGCTCCACGCGACCCGCGCGGCGGTGGAGGAGGGCATCGTCCCCGGCGGCGGCGTCGCGCTCATCCGCGCGAGCAAGGCGCTCGAGTCCCTCAAGCTCGCTGGCGAGCGCCAGTTCGGCGTGCAGCTCGTGCTCCGCGCGGTGGAGGAGCCCCTCCGCCAGATCGCGAAGAACGCGGGCGCCGAGGGCTCGGTGGTCATCGACAAGGTCAAGGCGGGCGCCGGCGCGTTCGGCTTCAACGCCGCGACCGAGGTCTTCGAGGACCTCGTGGCCGCCGGCGTGATCGACCCCGCCAAGGTCGTCCGCTCCGCGCGCGCGAACGCGGCCAGCGTCGCGGGCCTCATGCTCACCACCGAGGCCGTGATCGCCGACAAGCCGGAGAAGAAGAAGGCGGGCGGCGGCGGCGGCGGCATGGGCGGCATGGGCGGCATGGGCGGCATGGGCGGCATGGGCGGCATGGGCGGCGACTTCGACATGGATTGAGCCTCGTCGACCCCAAGGCCCACGCCTGCAGAGAGCCCCGCGGAGCGCGAGCCCCGCGGGGCTCCTCGCTTCGCGCGAATATTCTTCGCGCGAACCGTGGGCAATTTTGACTTCCTCGAAAGACGAAGGCTAACCTCGCGATCTCGATGCGCTGTCCCCCTCTGCACCGCCGTCGTTCACGATGGGAGCGCCGCTGATGCGCCTCTTCGTGGCCGGGTGCCATGGCGGTGAGACGCCGAAGCACCGCACGAGCGCGTTCGTGCTGGACGGCACGCTGGCGATGGACGCCGGCGCGCTCACGAGCGGCCTCGACATCAAGGCTCAGTGCAAGCTGAAGGCGGTGCTGGTCAGCCACGCCCACCTCGACCACATCCGCGATCTCGCGACCATCGCCGACAACCGCGCGCAGTGCGGCATGCCGCCGCTCCTCGTGTGCGGCACCGAGTTCACGATCGGCGTGCTGAAGCGGCACTTCTTCAACGACCTCATTTGGCCGAATTTCGCCGTCATCCCGAGCGCGAAGTCGCCGGCCATCGAGTACGTGTCCCTCGAGCCGGAGGTGGGCGTCGAGGTGGCGGGCTTCACGGTGCGCGCGGTGTGCGTGACCCACACGATCGAGACCTGCGCGTTCATCGTGGAGCGCAAGGGAAAATCGCTCGTTTACAGCGGCGACACGGGGCCCACCACCCGCCTGTGGGAGCTCGTCGCGGAGCTGCCGCGCCTCGACCTCCTGCTCATGGAGGTGAGCTTCCCGAACGAGCAGCACGTGCTCGCGCGGGTGAGCGGGCACCACACGCCCGAGACCCTCGACGCCGAGCTGCGCAAGCTCCGGGCGCCGAAGGACGTCCCGACGCTGCTCTACCACATCAAGCCGATCTTCGAGGCGCGCGTGGAGCGCGAGTGCGCCAAGATCCGGGGCGCCAACCTGGCCGTCCCCCGGCTCGGGGACGAGCTCTTGCTCTAGGAGGAGCGGGTAACTCAAGGGGTTTCTTTGCTCGCGCGGGCGCGGGCCCGGCGAAGGGCGCGCGCGCGGGGCGGGCGAGAGGCGCCCCTGCATTCCGCCCTTGCGCACAGGGGGTCAGGTCGGGAATAACGCTTCCCCTCCATGCGCCATCCAGAGCCCTCGATCCCTGGCCTCGAAGATGATCCCGAAGGCGCCCGCATCGTCGCGGAGGAGCTGAAGCTCCTCTCGACCGTGAGCGGCCTCCTCGCGGACGCGGACGCGCTCCGCTCCGCGTCTGCGCCCGCCGAGGACGACGCGCTGCTGCTCGATCTGCGCGAGCAGATCGCGTGCGCGAAGCCCGAGGACCTCCCCGCGCTGCTCGAGCAGATGCACAACCTCGGCGCGCTGCGGGCCCAGCGGGGCAAGGGCACCTCCGGCGCCATCGACCGAAAGAGCCCGTACTTCGGCCACTTGAGGCTCGAGGAGTCGTTCGAAGGCGACAAGAAGCCACGCCGTCGCGACGTGCTGGTCGGCGCCAAATCGTACCTCGACGCGCGCGCGGGGCTGCGCATCGTCGACTGGCGAAACGCCCCCGTGAGCCGCATCTTCTACCGCTACGGCGAAGAGGAGGACTACGAGGAGACCCTTGGGGATCGCGCGGTCGAGGGCCGGGTGCTGGCCCGCCGGAGCGTCGCCATCGCGGACGGCTCGTTGAAGCGCGTGGCCTCGCCGCAGGGCACGTTCATCCTCGGCAAGGAGGGGCGCTGGCGCCGCCTCGACCCCCGCGCGTCGCGACTCGCGACCGAGCGCGCGTGGAGCGGCGGGAGCGGCGGGAGCGGCCCCAAGCGCCTCGGGGTGGGCCACGACGGCGAGCTTCGCACCGACAAGGAGCTCCCGGCCATCGCCGCGCTCCTCGACAAGGAACAGTTCGAGCTCATCACGCGCCCGGGCGCCTCCCTCGTCGCCATCCAGGGCGGGGCCGGCAGCGGCAAGACCACCGTCGGCCTCCACCGCGTGGCGTACCTCGCGGAGACCGACCCGTCGCGGTTTCGCCCCGAGCGCATGCTGGTGATCGTGCCGAACGAGGCGCTCGTCCACTACACCGGGCGGGTCCTCCCGTCGCTCGGCGTGAACGGCGTGCCGGTCACCACCTTCCCGAAGTGGGCGTCGCGCGCGGTGCTCGAGCTCTACCCGAAGCTCCCGTCGCGGGTCGCGGAGGACACGCCGCCGGTGGTCTCCCGCGCCAAGGCGAGCGCCCGCATGCTCCGCGCGCTCGACGTGCTCGCGCGCGATCTCGACGCCCGCCTCGACCGCAAGGTCGCGGCCGCGATGGCGAAGTGGCCCGAAGGCGACCGCGTGATCCGCGCGTTCGCCGCGTGCAAGGGCGCCCCGGACGCGCGCACCACCGCGCTCGGCCTGTGGCTCATCGGCAAGCGGACGTTCTCCAAGGACATCGGCGCCGCCGAGACCCTCCCGGAGATCACACGCGGGGCGGTCGAGAAGCTCGGCGTCGACCTCCGGCGGGAGACCCGCAGCGTGCTCGCCACCTGGGACGAGCTCACCACGAACCGGGAGCTGCTCGGCCGCGCGTTCGCGGACGAGCCCAGCTTCGGCCCCGGACAGCTCGACCAGGTGCACGCGTGGTGCGTGCGCAAGGCGCGCATCCGGCACGAGGGCGAGCGGGACGGGGAGACCCCCTCGCTCGACGCCGAGGACCACGCGCTGCTGCTCCGCATCCACCAGGTCATTCGTGGGCCGCTCACGGACGGCGAGGGCAAGCCCCTGCGCGTCGCCCACCTCTTCGTCGACGAGGTCCAAGACGCGAGCCCGGTCGAGCTCCGGGTCCTCATCGAGCTCGCCGGCGGCACCGACGGC
The DNA here is from genome assembly GCA_964531755.1 of uncultured Polyangiaceae bacterium. Classification (GTDB taxonomy): domain Bacteria; phylum Myxococcota_A; class Polyangia; order Polyangiales; family Polyangiaceae; genus JAAFHV01. The sequence goes on along the minus strand of CAZHGG010000260.1, from coordinate 4,484 downwards.
TCCGTGACGCTCTCCGGCGACACGGCCCAGCGCATGCTCGACGACGGCGACGACCGCGGCGAGTTCGACTGGAACCACATGCTCGAGGAGCTCGGGGTGGAGGCGCGGTCGCTCTCGCCGCTCCGCGTGAGCTACCGGTCCACGGCCGAGATCACCACCTTCGCGCGCAGCGTGCTCGGTCCGTTCGCGCACGAGGCGGAGCCCATCGCCACGCGCCATGGCCCCCCGGTCGAGCTCTTCAGCTTCGCCTCGCCGGGCGAGGCGGTGCTCTTCCTGGCCGAGTCGCTGAAGGAGCTCGCGCGGGCCGAGCCGGCCGCCAACGTGGCCGTCGTGGCGCGGTTCCCGCAGCAGGCGCAGGTCTACTACGAGGGCCTCGTGCGGGCCGAGGTGCCCAACGTGCGGCGCGTGGCGAAGCAAGACTTTGCCTGGGAGCCCGGCGTCGAGGTGACCGACGTGCGGCAGACGAAGGGCCTCGAGTTCGACGAGGTGGTGCTCCTCGAGACCACGGCCTCGAGCTACCCGGCGACCCCTCAGGCGCGCCACACGCTGTACGTGGGCGCGACCCGCGCGGCGCACCAGCTCTGGTGCGTGGCCAGCGAGCGACCCTCGCCGCTGGTCGAGGAGGCCCTCGGCGCGCCGGACGCCTAGCCCTCGCTGGGGCGGCCGGTTCGCGAGGAGTCTCGGCGACTTGCGCCCTACGGTCTCGCCGACGGCACAGAAGACCCAGCTGGGCGGGACGCGATCCCCCGAGCGACCTAGATAGAAATTGGATGAGATGTTAGTGCTATATTATTGTTAATATAGCAAAAATCGACGCTGATATGGAGTGCGAGCCGCCGGCCCCGGGATCACGCCAACCTCACGCGATTGTGAGGGCCCGGGGCTCGCGCCGGTGCGAGGCTCGCAGTCGATGCTCTCGTGGCCCAGCGCTACTACCAGGTGCTCACGGCGGCGGGGTGCTCGCTGAGCTGGGCGCCGGCCCCGGCCGGGGTGGCCCCGACGAACTCGCTCGAGGCTTCGCCGGACGGAGGCGCGGCCGTGAGGGTGTGCCGGGCCGCGCACGAGGGCGGTGTCCATATCGGCTACACCGGCTGGAACACGAACCACGAGTGCCTGTTCTCGTACGGGAGGTCTTGCAGCGACCGCAGTGACGTCGCGGCCCGCGCGCGTCCGCGTCGGCGGGGTCGCGCGCGCGTGGCGAGCACACAGCCAGCCACCAGCGTGGCCTTTGAGCGCGCCTCCGCGCGGGCTTGCGAAATTCGCATAAGATGCATTATGTAAACTAAGCGGAGCCGACGAAGATTGAGGGGTTCCGAGGGCTTACGCGCGCCCAGCGCCGCGCCGCCGGTCCTCGGCGACGTCCCCCCGGTGCCTGTGCGTGCGCGCCGCGCCCGCGCCTGCCGGCATGCCAGCCACCTTGGCAGACCGCCGGGGCGCCGGGCAAACGTTCGGGGCGCGCGCCCGCGCGCGACGCCGGTGCCGGGCAACGGCGACTCGACCGAGCCGCGCCGCCACCCGGCGGTCACGGGATCAGGGCTTGGGCATCTCCATCGGCGGCGCGATGTGGAGCCCGAGGAAGCGGCCCGCGTTCGAGAACAGGTACGCCCGCGTGCCGTAGGCGGCCGGCGTGTGCGCGAAGCCGCCTCCCATCTCGATGCCGTCGATGACCTTCCCGTTGATCGGCGAGATGAGGAACGCGCCATAACGGGTCGTGCCCACGAGGAGCGCCCCCGCGACGGCCACAGGCGCCGTGATGCCGCCTTCGGGCACGCGGTCGCGCCACAACATGCGCCCGCCCGCCGCCGGGTCGAGGCCCCAGAGCCCGGTGCTCGCGCTCGAGGCGATGAGCACGCGGCGCTCGGGGATGAGCGGCGCCCCCTCCGCCTCGCCCTTGCCGCGGTGGGCCGGCTCGCGGAACAACAGGAGGTCGGTCACGCCGAGCGCCTTGTCGTTGGTCCACAGCCTCGAGCCGGTGTGGGCGTCGAGCGCGACCACGCCCCCCGCGTAGCTCGCCACGTACACGACCCGGCCTTGCGGCAGGTCGTCGACCACCGGGGTCGTGTCGACGTCGAGGTAACGCACGGCCTCGCCGCCCTGCTCGGCGTCGGCCGCCAGGTCCACCGGCGCCCACTTCTCGGTGCCGTCGCGGCCGTCGTACGCCATCACGTGGCCGTCGCTGTAGGCCATGTACACGAGCCCGCGGTCGAAGGTCGGGCCCGCGTAGCCGGCCACCTCCATCCCGAGCGCCGGCTGCCGGTGCGCCTGCCACCGGGTCTTGCCGGTGCGCCGATCGATGGCGAAGAGCGTGTCGGCCGCGTTCGCGAAATACAACATCTCCCCGTCGCGCACCGGCTTCTTGGCCACCTCGGCGCCGCTGTCGTAGCGCCACACGAGCTGACCGGTGGCCGCGCGCACGCAGTAGAGCGCGCCGTCGTGGGCGCCGAAGTAGACCGTGTCCATCTCAGGGTCGTAGAGCGGCTCGGACTGGACGGCGGCCGGGGTCTCGAAGCGCCAGATCACGCTGCCGTCGCCCGCGCGGAGGGCGTAGAGGCCGTGGTCGGAGGAGCCCAGGAAGACGCGGTGCCTGCGCGGATCGATCTCGGGCTTGCCCCGCTCCCACGCCTCGCCCACCTTCCGTGATTCCGCAGTGATTCCGTGAGTGTTACCGCCAACCCAGGCGAGCGCGGCGCTGTCGAACTCGACGCTGATGGCGCCGATCGGGCGGTGAAACCACAGCGGCACCTCGGGGTTGGCGCGATCGTTCGCCGTCTCGGGCGTGAGGGTCGAGCACGCGGCGCTCCCCCCGAGCGCGAGCGCCGACGCGGCGGCGACGGCGAGGCTCCGCGCCTTCATTCGTCGTCGTCCCCGCCGCCGGCGCCGCCGCCGCCGCCACCTGCGCGGAGCTTCTGGAGCATCTGCTGGAGCTGCGCATCGTTGTACTTGGGCTTCGGCGGGGCCGCCTTCGGATCGATCATCCGCAGGCGGTCGCTCGACATCTCCTCGAGGTAGGCGAACGGGTGGTCCTCGCCGGGCTTCGAGATGCGCTCGCGCAGGCTGAGCAAGAGCTCCTTCGCCCGGGCGAGGTCGCCCTTGGCCTGGAGCACACGGGACTGGTGGTACATCCCGAGCTCCTTGAAGCCCTTCGCGTCCACGCTGTTCTCGAGCGCCTTGAACTCGGCCAGCGCCGCGTCGAGGTGCTTGTCCTTCTGGGCGGGGTCGAGCTGGGCCTTGAGCTCGTACGCGAAGCCGAGGCCCTCCGTGGCGCGCCCGCGCACCTCGAGGTCGGCCTGCGCCAGCGGCGTGGCCTTCGCGTCGGTGTAGGCGGCGATGGCGCCGTCGGCGTCGCGCTTGTCGAGCAAGACCGACGCCTCGCCCAGCCGGGCGAGGTAGGCCGCGCCGGTGCCCGCGAAGCGCGCCTGGACCTCCTTGTATTTCTTGAGCGCGCTCTCGCGCCGGTCCTCCGCGGTCTTGAAGTAGGGCCGCGGGTCCTTCAAGCGGGTCTCGTCCTCGTCGGAGGGGGCCTCGCCGATGAGTCCCCGCTCGTCGGTGATGGCGCCCGCGAGCACGACGGACGCGTCGCTCTCGTGCTTCTGCTGGTAGTACAGGTACCCGCCGGCGCCGAAGAGGCCGAGGGCGACGAGCCCGCCGGCGACCTGCACCGTGCGCTGGTTGTTCTGGACCCACGCGCCGAGCTGGTTCGTGCGCGCGAGCAGGGGATCGGCGGCGTCGACGGCGACCGCGGCCTTTCGCTTGTCGCGCACCTCGGCGAGCTTCTTCGACGCCGCCTTCGCGAGGGCCGCCTTGCCCACGCCCTTCTTCTTCAGCTTCGAGCGGCGCTCGGCCAGGGCGCGCTCCTCGCGCGCCAGCTCGGGATCGTCGCTGAGCTCGAGGTCCTCCTCGACCAACTTCTTCTTGGGCTTCGCGGCGGCGGGCTCCGCCGCGGCGGCGGGCTCCGCGGGCTCGTCGTCGTCGGACTCGGACTCGTCGTCGGACTCGGACTCGTCGTCGGACTCGGACTCGTCGTCGGACTCTTCCGACGGATCGTCGGTCTCGCCTTCGGCCCCCTCGCCTTGGGCCCCCGCGGTGGCGGCGTCCGCGGCGGCGTCGTCGGTCTTCACGTCGTCGTCGTCTTTCGGGGTCTTCTTGGCGTCGCTCACGGCAGGCTCCTTGGGCGGGCGGACCTTACTCGCCCTTCGCGTCCCCGGAAAGTCCCGAGTCCGCGGAGTCGTCCGGCTCGACGGACCGCCCGCCCTGCCCGCCCGCGTCCCAGGCCTCGCGGGGGGGTGGCGGGAGCTCGTCGGCGACCGGGACGACCCAAGCCGCGCGCGCGCCCTGCGGGTGCTCGGCCGTCAGCGTGAGCTCCGCGCTCGTCGCGGCGTGCTCCGCGACGAACAGCGCGAGGCCGCCCGCGGCGCCGCGAGGTGCGAGCTCGAGCCGCGCGCCCCCGAGGGTCCCCGTCGGCGTCACGCCCGCCCCGGCGGTCG
>CAZHGG010000259.1:5318-7928 GCA_964531755.1 uncultured Polyangiaceae bacterium | reverse complement strand
CCGTCTCGCGCTCGCCGGCGCCCGGCGCGAGCGCCGGCATGGGCCCCACGAGATCGCGCCCGCTCGCCGAGCCGTGCGCGCCGGGCCGGAAGTTGGAGCGCTCGCCCGGCCCGACCTCGCGGAACTCGGCGCGGAGCGAGTCAGGAATGTGAACGCACGCGATCGCGCCGCACGACACGACGCCTACGACGGCCAGCCCTCGCACCACCATACGCGCCACATACTCCAGAACCCCTCGCCTCGTCATCCCGTCATGCCATCCGCTCATGCCCTGCGCGCGCCGACGCGCCGCGGGGCCCCGCCCCTCGCCTCGGCCGTTTGGGGTACGCTCCCGCCGGGTGACGCGAGCCCGCGCCCTCCCCGTGGCCCTCCTCGCCGCCGCCGTCGCGTGCGCGACCGGCGGCGCCTCGAGGGGCGCGCGCGCCGACGAGCCCAGGCCGCGCTCGACCCTGCTCCAGCGCGCCCGCGCGAGCGCGGACCTGCTCGACACGGCGCCCACGATCGCGGCGGTCGAGGGCACCTGGTCGATCATGCTCCAGGCCGGCACCTTGATGAGCACGCGCGCGTGGCTCGGGCCGTACCCGCGCGGGCTCGCGGCCCACGTCGCGACCCGCGCGCTCTACGGCACCACCTGGTCTGTGATGCTCGCCTCCGAGACGCTCCTCGCGCTCACGCTCTCCGGCGGCAGCTTCTCTTGGCTCGGCGAGGCCCACTACCGCGCCGACCAGCTCTTCGGCCTCGCGGTGCCCGCGGGGTGCGGCGCGTTCGGGGCGAACGGCGGCTGCGGCGTGGGGCTCGGCGGCTTCGCGGGCCTCCACGCGCGCCTCGCGGGCTCGCGCATCTGGCTCGAGGTTTCGGGTGGCTGGCTCCAGCAGCGGGTGGGCACCGACGCCCAGCGGACGCTCGGCGAGTCGACGTGGGTCATGACCCCGATCGGGATCACCGCGGAGGGCGTCGCGAACCGCGGCGGCGCGGTCGAGCTCCACGCGACCGGCGGACCGCACCTCCAGTTCGGGATGCACAACGCGCACGTGCACCCCACGGCGCTCGGCGACGAGACCCTGTCGGTCCCGTGGACCGAGCTGTTCCCGCTGCACACGGGCCTCGGGCCGGGGGCGCGCGCGGAGGTGCGGCTCGTGCTCGGCCAGCGGATCTCGCTCGACGTCGAGGGCGTCTTCACGCCGCTCTTGCTCTCGAGCACCGAGGAGCACCCGCGCGCGGTGCTCGCACCCCTCGGCCCCACGACCGGCCAGGGGCTGCCCACGTGGCGGCGCGTCGCGATAGGTGCCAGCTACATCGATCGCGCCGTGCGCGTGGGGCTCTCGTTCTACGGCGCGGAGCTGTCGGGGCGGCCGGTGACCACGCTGGGACACCAGGCCATCGCCCTCCGCCTCGACTTCCCGCTCGGGCTCGACGCGGCGGGGCCCGCGAAGTAGCTGGGGCGACCTGCTCGGCTACTTGACCGCGCGGCGGACGAGCGTGCCGCTCCGGTACCACGCGTGGGTCGCCGTGAGGAGGAGCGGGGCGTCGACCGGAGGCGGGCTCCGGCGCGCAGACCCTCGCCTCGCACACCCCGCGCGGCGCGATTGGCGCGAGCCCCGCGCGGCTCACGCGAGGGTGGGGTAGTCGGTGTATCCCTTGGCGCCCGGCGTATAGAAGGTTGCAGGGTCGACGGCGTTCAGGGGCGCGCCACGTCGCAGTCGCTCGACCAAGTCGGGATTGGCCAGGAAGGGGCGGGCGAACGCGACGAGGTCCCCCTTGCCTGCGGCGAGGTCGGCCTCGGCTCGGTCTCGGTCGTATCCCCCAGAGAGGATGAGGGCCCCGCCGAACGCGGCGCGGACGCCCGCCTTGAGCTCCTCGGGGACGGGCGGCGCCCCCATCGAGGAGTGATCGACGAGGTGGACATACGCTATCCCGACAGAGCCGAGCTCGCGCGCGAGCGACACGTACTGCGCGTCGACCCCGTCGAACGACCCCGTGGCGTTGAACGCGCCGTGCGGGGAGAGGCGAATCCCCACCTTCTCCTTGCCGATCGCCGCCGCGACGGCGCGGGCGACCTCGAGGACGAGCCGGTTTCGATTCTCCGGAGAGCCCCCGTACGCGTCGGCGCGCGTGTTGACGTTGGCGTTGAGGAACTGCTCGAGCAAGTAGCCGTTCGCGGCGTGGAGCTCGACGCCGTCGAACCCGGCCGCGACCGCGTTCTTCGCGGCCGCGACGAACTCGGAGATCGCCTCTCCGATGTCCTCGTGGGTCATCGCGCGGGGCCTCCCGTGCGGCCTGGGCCCCTCGGCGTCGGTGTACATCTCACCGGGACACACGGCGTCCGTCGGGCCCACGATCCGCGCGCCGCTCGGCAAATTGAGCTCGGCCGCGACGCGGCCCGTGTGCATGAGCTGCGCGAAGATCACCCCGCCCTTCGCGTGGACCGCCTGAGTCACGAGCCTCCACCCCGCCACCTGGGCCTCGGAGAAGAGCCCGGGTATGCGCGGATACCCGAGGCCGTTTGGGGATGGCGACGTGCCCTCCGTGACGATGAGGCCAGCGCCCGCTCGCTGCGCGTAGTACTCGGCCATGAGGGCGTTGGGCGTGTTGTCCTCGACGGCCCGCGAG
>CAZHGG010000259.1:0-5218 GCA_964531755.1 uncultured Polyangiaceae bacterium | reverse complement strand
TCCTGTTCCTGGTGAGAGGCGAGCCCAACTTGAGACTGTCACTTCCTATTCGGAAGTAACTGTTTCGCGAACGCACCGTTGCGCGCAGCGCAACGCTCGTCGCGAGCGGCGCGCGGCCTAGCGCCGCGCCATCACCGCCCTTTCACCGCCCTGTCACGCCACGCGCCCCGCGGGCTCGACGCGAAAGCACCCCGCGCCGTCGAACCACACGTCGAAGATGGGCAGGCCGTCCCCGAGGGCGAGCAGCGTGCGCCCGAGCTGCACGGACGCGAGCTGTCCGATCTCCTCGGCGAGCACGTGAGCCTGGCTCGCCTCGACGAGGCCGAGGCGCACGAGGAGATCCACGGTGAAGCCGCGCATCGCGGCGGCGACCTCAGGGTGGGCCACGAACATCTGGGTTCCGCCTGCCAGGGGCGAGATGAGCGGCACTTGCGAGAAGGGGCCGAGCTCCCCCTCGAGCCTCACGCGGAGGACGGCGCCCTCCGCGTGGCCGCCCGGGAGAGGGGTGTAGAGCGTCTCGGTCGAGCCGCTCCAGCGCGTCCCGAAGAACGCGCGCAGGAACCCGCGGACGAGGTCACGCCGGGTGCCGTAGTCGTCCGCGTGGAGCATCGACAGCTTGAGGTGGCCGCAGCCAAGGAACTCGGGGGTCGTGAGCAGGTCGAGGAGGTCGGGGATGGCCTCGCGCGGGGGCGTCGTGAAGAACTTTCGCCACTCCCAGGTCTCGGAGATGCCCTCGACGTGCCGCGCGAGGTTCGGGTGGGCGCGCGCCGCCGCGATGGTGCGGTTGCCCGCGCTCGTGTCCGTGTGCAGCCCGCACGCTCCGAAGTCGTCGAGGCGGGCCCGCAGCACGGCGCCGATCTCGGCCTCGCTCATCGGTCGCTTGCGGAGCTTCTCGAGCGCCGAGAGCGCGAGCAGGATCTCCCCGCCGTCGCCGCCGGGCGTCCCCCAGACCGCCCCGTGATCGCGCCCGTCGACGCACGAGAGGTGCCCTCGCGTGAGCAGCGAACCGAGCTTCTGCCGGTGGATGGCGCGCGGATCCCCGAGGTGCTCGCGGATGTCGTCCAGCGAGAGGAGCCGCTGCACGGCCTCGAAGTGGGGCTCGATGCGGGCGATCTTCCCGAGGCGGAGCGGGAGCGCGCGGGTCGACGCGTAGCCCTGTGAGCGCCACTCCGAGATGCCGCCCCACATGAACGCGACGAAGCGCATGCCCCGCTGCTCGAGGGCCCTCGCGAGGGGCGGCGCGCGCTCGTTGTCGCGGTCGACGAGGAGCACCGGGTCGTCGGGGTGGAGCGCGTCGGCGACCTGCCCGATGTCCTCGGGTCGCACGGAGAACGAGCCGGGCACCCGGCCCATCGGCCCCGAGAGCTGGTCTTCGTCTCGCACGTCGACGAAGTGGAGGAGCCGCGCGTGCTTCGCTGCGAAGGTGGCGGGCAACGCGGGCTCCTGGCTCGCTCCGCGCACGATGGACTCCGCCCAGAGGAGCCGGAACGTTCGGAGAGCCGGCGGGACCGCGCCTATCTGCGGTACGAGGGACGTGTCCATCCGGGGAGGTTACGCGGGGGAGGGAGGGTGCCCGCAAGGACTTCGGTCCGCGCCGCTCTCCTTTGCGCCGGGCGGGCCGAAGACGATGGCGAGGCAGCGTCGGGCGCCCTTGGCCGCGCGGACGTCGCGCCAGAGCGCGCGCTTCCCCCTCACCCCTCGGCCGGTTTGTGGCTTATAGAGACCGCTCGATGGGTCCCTCGCCTGCCCTCCCGGGTTCGTTCAGGTCGCGCGCGGCGCTCGCGTGGCGCGCCCAGCTCCTGCTGGGGGCCGTCGCGCCGACGCTGCTCACCGGCTGCATTCGCGGCTTCACCCGCGCGGAGACCGGCGCCGCCTACAACCTCGCCGCGCGCGACGGCCACTCGGGGCAGGTGTTCTCGGTCGACACGGCGATCGGCGTCGACGCCAAGACCGTCAAGTGGATTGACGGCGGGCCGCTGCCCTTCGCCGTGCACACGTCCGGGACGGCGATCCTCGCGCCGGAGCGCAAGGTCTTCGGGTGGGGCACCGGCCTCGCCTACTACGGGTCGCCCCGGCCGATCTCGGGCTACCTGCTCGGCGGCACGTCGCTCCACTTCGACGAGATCAATGGCAAGTTCAGCTTCGGCAACGTGAGCCCGTACGGGGAGGTCGGCATCCTCACGTCGGTGCCCGCGCGCCACCAGCCGGAGGGCAACGGGCTCATCTTGAGCCTCGGTCTCCAAGGCGCGACGTACTTCAATTACCTCGTGAAAGGCAACGAGGTGGACGGCTTCCTCCTCGTGAAGCTGGGAGTCGGCTGGGAGGTGAACTGAGCTCGGCGCGCGCGGCGGAGCCCCTCGCCTTCGGGAAAGCGAGGAGCTCGGCGCTCGCTCGCTAGAGCGACGTGTTCATCACCGCGCGCGTGACCGTGTCGGCCACGAGCGGGTACTTGTTGGTGATGATCGGCACCGGCGCCGCGACGCCGACGAGCTTGCAGCCGGTCTTCGCGCCCACGAACTCCACGAGCCCGGTGCCCGGCGTGACGTTCGAGATGAACACGTTGGCGCCCCGATCGCCGGCGCTGGCGGTGAGCGCGGCGTTTGGGCTGAGAGAGCCCGAGTCGGCGTACTGCACGACCGCCTCCGGGTGTCCCGGGATGGTGACGACCCAGCCGTTCCCGTCGCAGGTGGCCTCGACGCGGTTGATCGTGAGCAGGAAGTGGGCCTTGGTCGCGTTGTAGGTGGCGTCGAAGCTCGCGGGCGCGCTGCCGATACCCGTCTTCGCGATGAGCGAGACGTCGGCGTCGGTCCGCACGCCGGGGGGAAAGTTGTAGACGATGCTCGCGCTCTTGTAGAAGTCGGCGGGGTTCGTGGAGGTGACGAGCAGGTAGTGGTTCTCGCCGTTGGTTGGGGTGAAGCGCACGCGCGTGCCGGCGTAGGGGAGCGCGGCGCTCGTGCCCTGGCACGCGTCCACGAGCTGGATCGTGGCCTTGCCGCTCGGGTCGGTGCTGCTGTTCGCAGCGGTGAGCTTCACGTCGGTCGCGCCCTTGCCGCTGCACGCGCCCGCCTCGGTGGGGGCGTCGACCGCCGCGTCGACGGGCGGCGGTGGAGCGTCGGGCGTGGCGGCGTCGGTGGCGGTCGCCGACGCGTCCGGAGGCGGCGTCGTCGTCGTCGTCGTGGTGGTCGTCGTCGTGCTCGGCGCCGTGCCCGCGTCGCTGGCGGCGGGATCGCTGCTGCAGGCGCCAAGAGAGGCGAGGGGCGTGAGCGCACCCACGGCGAAGAGGGCGAGCAGCGGGCGCTTCAAAGGCAGGAGCATGATAAGACACTCGAGTGGGCAAGGGGTTCGGGTGAAGAGGATACGCAGTCGGGGCCACGAGGCAAAGCAACCTCAGCTTTTACCGAGCAGGTAGAGGAGCGCGCGCGTGTCCACCGGAGCCCGAGATCCCCTGCACGGCGTGACCCTCGAGGCGATCGTGCGCGCCCTGGTGGCCACCTACGGCTGGGCGGAGCTCGGCGCGCACGTGCCCGTGCGCTGCTTCCTCTTCGACCCCAGCGTGGCGTCGAGCCTCACGTTCCTGCGTCGCACGCCGTGGGCTCGCAAGAAGGTCGAGGAGCTCTACCTCCGCTCGCTCCGTGCGCCCGCCGAGCCACGCGACGACGCGGACGAGCCCCGCGAGCCGCGCGACCCCGAGTGAGGCTCACGGGTGCACGACGCACCCGCCGACGACCTCGCCGCTCCACTTGGCGCGCATGGCGACCTTGAGCTCCGCGAGCGGGAACCTGTGCGACACGTGCGGCGAGATGCGCCCCTCCTCCGCCCACGCGAGCACCTGCGCGAGGCGCGGGGCTCGGATCGACGGATCGCGGATCGTCGAGATGACCGCCGGGCAGCCGAGCACGTCGACGCCCTTCATGAGGATGAGGTTCGTGGGGAGCTGGTTCGCGTTCGGCGCGCCGCGCCCGCCCTTGCCGCGCGACACGCTGGGCGTGGACGCCCACCCGACCAGCAGAAAGCGGGCCCCGAACGCGACGCAGCGCAGGCTCTCGGCGGAGATCGCCCCGCCCACGCCGTCGTACACGACGTCGACGCCGCGGCCGCCCGTGAGGAGGCGCACGCGATCGCGGAGCGACGCGAGCCCGTCGGGCGCGTCGTCGGGGCCGATGCGCAGGAGGTGATCGGCGCCGTGCGCGGCGACGAGGTCGAGCTTGGCGGCCGAGCGCCCCGTGGCGATGACCGTCGCGCCGAGGAGCTTGGCGATCTGCACGGCCGCGAGGCCCGTGGCGCCCGAGGCCCCGTGGATGAGCACGGTCTCGCCGGCCTGGAGGCGGCCGCGCGCGATGAGGCAGTGGTAGGCGGTCTCGTAGTTGCCGAGCAGGTTGCACGCCGCGTCGAGCGACAGGCCGCCGGGCACGCGCAGGATCGCCTCGCGCGGGGCCACGGCGTAGGTGGCCCACCCACCCCAGCGCTGGTAGTCGCCCGCCGTTCGCGGACCGGCGAGGAAGGGATCGACGAGCACCTCCTGGCCGACCGCGAGCGCGGGCTGGCCCGGCGGGTTGGCCTCGGGGCCGAGCCACGCGACGACGCCGGCGTACTCGAGCCCGGGCGTGTACGGGGGCTTCGGCAGGTGCTGGTACTGCCCGCTGGTCATGATGAGGTCGACCCACCCCACCGACGCGCTCTTCACCTGCACGACCACGTCGCGTGGGGCGAGCGCGGCCACGTCGATCGGGGGCATGGGCTCGAGCGCGATGCGCTCGATGGCCTCCGGGGGGGTCTCGGCCAGCTCGGTGACCACCGCGCGGAGGGCGCCGGGGTCGAAGGCGAGCCCGGCGACGGCGGGCGGGGGCGGCGCAGGGTCCATGGCGCGAGCGTATCCCGACGAGGCAGCGTCGCAAGCGCGCAAGGTGGGCGCGCCCGCGGGAGCGCTGCTACAATCAGGGGTCCGCGTCGACGAAGCCGCCCGAAGGAGCCCACCCGCCCGTATGAACGACCCTCGCCTCGCTCGCCTCGCTCGCCTCGCTCGTTCGCCTCGTCCGCTCCGGGCGTCCTCGTGGGCCGCGGTGCTCGTCCTCGCCGCGTGCGCGCCGCTCGCCGCCTGCGGCGACGGTGACCCTCCGCTCGACGACGCCGACGCGACCGACGGCTCGCTCCCGGCGGACGACGCGTCGACGCCGCGCGACACCGGCGTGCCCCCGACCGACGGGAGCACCACCGACGG
>CAZHGG010000258.1:0-7933 GCA_964531755.1 uncultured Polyangiaceae bacterium | reverse complement strand
CGCCGCGGCCACCTCCGGCGTGGCGGGGCCCTCGCGCGCGTCGGTGGCGACCGCGCCACGCGAGACGGCCACCACGAGGGCGGGCGCGCCGCGGAGCACCGCGTAGGCGCCCGTGAGGACCATCTTGCCGGGGGCGAACACCTCGCGCGTCACGGCGCCCCTTCCACGAGCCGGGCGGCGTCGCCGGGGATCGTCTCGATGAGGCGGAGGACGCCCGGCACGGCGGCGACGCGCGCGCGCACGGCGTCGCGATCGGACGCACGCGCGAGCACCTTCACGTGCGGGCCCGCGTCGATCGTGGCGTACGCCTCCACGCCACCGCGGCGCATGGCGTGGATCTCGGCGAGCACGTCGAGGGTGACGCCGCGGAAGTACACCACCCCCGCCGCGAGCGCGGACGCGTGCATCGCGAGCGCGCTCTGCTCGGCGAGCGCGCCCACCTCGGAGAGATCGCCGCGGAGGAGCGCCGCGCCGAGCCGCGCGTGGAGCGCGGGCGCGTGCGCCAGCCAGGCCGCGTAGTAGGGGCTCTCCGACGCGGTGCGGAGCATGCCGTCGGTCGACGCGACGGCCTTGCGCTCCTCGGTGGCGACGCACACGAGCACGACGAGGGGCAGCGCCTCACGCGGGGCGAACGGGGCGGCGCTGTCCGCGCCGAGGGGGAGCTCCACGAACCCCCCGAAGACGCTGCGGGCCGCGCTCGCGGAGGCCTCTCGCGCGAGGGCGCTCACGTCGCCGGGCGTCAGCGAGAGGCCCGCCGCGGCGGAGGCCGCGAGCGCGAGCGCCGCGAACCCGGAGGCGCTCGAAGCCAGGCCCGAGCCCGTGGGAAAATCGTTCGCGCTCTCGACGACGGCGCGCCCCCGGAGGCCCGCGGCGCGCCGCACGCGCGCGAGGAGCCGCACGGCCTTCTCGCGACCGTGGGACATGGGCGCGCCCCCGAGGGTGAACGCGTCGTCGCCCGGGTCGGCCTCGAAGGCGACCGTGGTGCGCGTGCTCATCCCCTCGAGCGTCACCGAAAGACTCGGAACTGCAGGATAATTCCCCTCAAGCGGGAGCTTCCCCCAGTACTTCGAGAGCGCGATGTTCGGGTGCGCTACCGCGGTCGCCCGCCGCGAGGGGGCGCTCACGGGGCCACCTCGAGCGCCCGCGCGCTGGCGCTCTCGAGCTGCCCGCGCACCCGAGACACGAAGCCGCCGAAGCCCGCCGCGCCCCACGCCGCCGCAACGGCGGCGCCGCGGTCGAGCGAGTCGACCAGGGCGACCACGCTGCCTCCGCCGCCCGCCCCGGTGAGCTTCGCGCCGAGGGCGCCGGCGTCGCGAGCGATGGCGCACATCCGCTCGATCTCCGGGGTCGAGAGGGCGAGCTCCGCGAGCGCCGCCTGGTTCTGCGAGAGCGCCGCGCCGAGCGCGCCGAGGTCGCCCGCTTCGATGGCGGACCGCGCCGCCCGCACGAGGCCGCGGATCCGCTCGAAGCGCGCGCGCGTGGCGTCGGGCTCGGCCGCGAGGCGCGCAGCGACGGACTCGACCATGAACTTGGTGCTCGAGCCGACGCCGGTGCTGCCGACGGCGAGCACGAGGTCGGCGCCCCCGCGGAGGCGGAGCGGCACGAGCGGCGCCCCCCGCTCGAAGTACACGCAGCCCCCGCGGGCAGACACGGCCGCGTCGACCCCCGAAGGGTTGCCGTGAAACACGCGCTCCCACGCCATGACGCGGGCGGCGATCTCCGTGGACGAAGCGAGCGGATCGAGGGCCCGCGCGACCGCCACGCCGGTCGCGGCGGAGCACCCTAGGCCACCGCCTGGCGGGAGGTCGGCCGCCGCGTCGACGCGGCTCGCGTGGAGCACGGCGCCCCGGGCGGCGAGTGAGTCGCGGGTGGCGCGGAGCAGCTCGGTGAAGGCGCGCGCGAGCGCGGGGCCCTCCTCGTGCTCGCGGACGTGCACGTCCCAGCCGGCCACGCGGAGCTCGGAGGGTCCCGCCGGGAGCCCGACCGCGCGGGCGTGCGCGCCACGGTCGATTCCCACGGCGATCGCCGGCACGCCGTAGACCACGGCGTGCTCACCGAGGAGGATCACCTTCCCGCAGGCGAGGCCGAGCGGGCGCGGCTCGTCGAAGGTGCTCATCGGCTGCGCTCCGTCAGCGCGCGGCTCGCGGCGATCAGCAGCGCCTCCACCTCCGGACGGAGCCCCAGGGCGGCGGCCCGCTCCTGGGCCAGCGCCGCCAGCGCGACCACCCGCGCCTCGACCGCCTGCTTGCAGCCCCGCTCGAGCATCGCGTCCGCGACGCGCGCGCACTCGGCGTCGGTCGCGTCGCGGCGACCGAGCACGCCGCGCGCGAGCGCGAGGCCCCCCGGCGAGGCCACCAGCGCGGCCACGAGCGCGGTGCGCTTGCCCTCCCGCAGGTCGCCGAAGCGCGGCTTGCCGGTCTCCGCGGGCTCTCCGAAGACCCCGAGGAGGTCGTCGCGGAGCTGGAACGCGACGCCGAGCTGCTGCGCGAACGCGTCGAGCGCCGCCACCCGCTCCGCGGTGGCGCCCGCGAGGAGCGCCCCGAGCGCGAGGGGCCCCGCCACGGAGTACGAGCCGGTCTTGTTGGCGTGGAGTCGCTCCACGGCGGCGGGCTCGAGCGCCTCGAGGGGGCGGCGCGACGCGCACACGTCTTCGATTTGCCCCGCGACGACGGCTCGCTGCATGTCGGCGAGGCGCGCGACCGCCGGCGCGAGCCGCGCGGGCGGCAGCGGCACCCTCATGAGCGCCGCCTGCGCCATGGCGGAGGCGAGGTCGCCCGCGAGGACGGTCAGGTGCTCGACGAGCGGGCTCTGCCCGAGCGCGGCCCCGAGCGCGCGGTGCACGGTGGGGCCACCGCGCCGCGTGTCGTCGCCGTCCATCCAGTCGTCGTGCACGAGCAGGTAGACCTGCAAGAGCTCGATGGCGACGCACGCGTCCACCACGGCCCCCGCGTCCGGGTCGCTGGCCGCCCGGAGTCCGTCGTAGGCGAGGCTGACGAGGACCGAGCGGAGTCGCTTGCCGCCGCGCATGGCGAGCGACGCGAGCGCCTCGTGGACCTCCGCGAGCTCCGCCGAGCTCGAGAGCGCCTCCGCCAGGCGCCGCTCGCGCGCCAGCTCGTCGGAGAGGCCGCGCTCGACCCGAGCCCGCACCTCGCGCGCGTAGCGCTCGAGGTCCGAGCCGGGATCGGGGCGCTGAGGCGAAAGCATGCGGGGAAAAACTCCTTCAGCGGCGGGGCCCGCGGGGGCGCCGCGACCTGTCTGACCCGTCCATCCAGTCACGGTTGCCCGACCTGAGCCACGCCGAACCCCGTAGCCGGTCGAATCCGCCCGCGGTCCGGGCGAAAGCTAGGGCCGAGCGGTCGACCTGTCAACGCGGGTTCCCGCTTCATAATGTAAGGATTTCAGCTATATTCACGATTTTTTGAAAGATTTGCGACATGCACCGCGCGTCCTTGGCGCGGTTTAGTGGTACTCGCCACGCGGCGCAAGACGTGCGTCGTGAAACGAACCAGGGCCGCGCACGCCGCGCCGGCAGGTGGACGCCCTCGGAGGCTCGCCCTATACGAAGCGGCCCCGCTCCGGAGGACCCATGTCCGACATTGGCCAGAGAAAGACCGACCACATCGAGCTCTGCGCGACCGAGGACGTCGGCTTCCGCGGGGAGTCGACGCTCTTCGAGTGCGTGCGGTTCGTGCACGACGCGTGCCCCGACCTCGCCCTCGACGAGCTCGACACGTCCGTCGAGGTGCTCGGCAAGCGCCTGCGCGCCCCCCTGTTCATCGCGGCGATGACGGGCGGCACGGACGAGGCCGGCCGCATCAACCGCGAGCTGGCGTCGATCGCCGAGGAGCGCGGCTACGGCTTCGGCCTCGGCAGCCAGCGCGCGATGCTCCGGCGGCCCGAGGCGCGCGGCTCGTACGCGGTGCGCGACGCGGCGCCCACGGCGCTGCTGCTCGGCAACATCGGCGTCGTGCAGGCGCGCGAGTCGGGGCCCGAGGCGCTGCGCGCGCTCGCCCACGACGTCGGCGTCGACGCGCTCTGCGTGCACCTCAACCCGGCGATGGAGCTCGTGCAGGACGACGGCGACCGCGACTTCCGCGACGGTGTCGCCACGCTCGGGAGGCTCGTGCGCGAGCTGGGCCTCCCGATCGTCGCGAAGGAGACGGGCTGCGGTCTCTCCCGCGGAGTCGGGCGGCGACTCCGCGAGGTCGGCGTGCGGCACGTCGACGTGTCCGGCGCGGGTGGCACGTCGTGGGTGGCGGTGGAGACCCGGCGCGCGGGGGCAGCCGGCGACGACGACGCGCGCGCCCTCGGCGAGGCGCTATGGGACTGGGGCATCCCGACCGCCGCGAGCGTTGGCCACGTGGCGCCGCTCGGCTTCGACACGGTGATCGCGACCGGCGGCGTGGCCACGGGGCACGAGGTCGCGAAAGCGATCGCGCTCGGCGCGACCGCCGCGGGCGACGCGCGGCCGGTGCTGAAGGCCCTGCGCTCTGGCGGGCGGGCGGGCGCCCTGCGGGCCCTCGCGCGTATCGAGCGCGAGCTGCGCGCGGTGATGTTGCTCACCGGCAGCCGCGATCTCGCGGCGCTCCGGCGCGCGCCGCGCGTGCTCCGGGGCGAGCTCGGCGCGTGGCTCGCGGCGGCCGAGACCGCTTGATTCCTCGTTGAATCTTCCAGCCAACTTGGCCAACATGGCCGGCCCATGTCCACGAAGCGATGCCTCGTCGTCGAAGACTCCGCGCTGATGCGGCAGATGTTGGTCTTCGCGATCGGCCGGGTGCCGAACGTGTTGGTCACCGAGGCGACCGACGGGCTCGACGCGCTCCGAAAGCTGGCCGCCGAGCGCTTCGACCTCGTCGTGACCGACGTCAACATGCCCATCATGGACGGCCTCAAGCTCGTGCGCCGCGTCCGCACCGACCCGCACCACAAAGACGTGCCGATCATCATCGTCACGACCGAGGGGGCCTCCGAGGACCGGCGCCGGGCCCTCGAGCTCGGCGCGAACGCCTACATCGTGAAGCCCATCCAGGCCGCGCAGGTCATCGACGCCGTGCGCGAGCACCTCGGGCTCGTCGGCCCCGCTTCGGGCTCGGCCTGACGCCGGTCAGAGTGAGAAGCGCGCCCGGCGGACCACCTCCGCCTTGAACGCGTCGTCGCCCTCGGCGGGCAGATCGCGCAGCAGCGCGTCCGCGGGAGACTCGCCTCGGGCCACGAGCTCGGCCAAGGGGCGGAGCCGCGCGCGCTCGTCTCCGATCGCCGGGTCGGTGGGGTCGCGCCGGGCACGCCGCGCGAGCCCCCCCTCGGCGATCGCGACGACTCGCTCGGCGAGGGGCCGCAGCGTGGCGCCGCGGAACGGCGCGCCGAGGCCGAGCTGCCACACGAGCCGCCGCGACTCGGCCACCTCGGCGTGGGTGAAGTCTCGGACGAGCTCGCACGCCTCGGCCAGCGCGCGCTCGTCGTAGTAGAGCCCGGTGTACAGCGCGGCGAGCGCCGGCGTCATCGCCTCGCTCTGCGCGTCCGCGCCCCGCACCTCGAGGGTCTTCTTGAGGCGCACCTCGGGGAAGACCGTGTTGATGTGCGTGGTGAAGTCGGAGACCAGCGCGCGGTGGCCGGCGAAGCCGTCGCGCATGAAGGCGCGGAAGGTCTGGCCCGCGTTCTCCACGCGCGCGCCGTCGCGCTTGATCATGAACATCGGGACGTCGAGCGCCCACTCGACGTAGTCGCGGAACGTCGCCCGCTCGCTCCACATCGCGGGGAGCAGGCCGCTGCGATCCGGATCGACGTCGAGCCACACCTTCGCGCGGTAGCTCTTCCCGCCGAAGACGCGCCCTTCGTAGAAGGGGCTGTTGGCGAACATCGCGGTGGTGACCGGCGCGAGGGCGAGGCCGAGGCGGAGCTTTCGCATCGCGTCCTCTTCGGACGAGAAGTCGTAGTTCGCCTGCACTGTGCACGTGCGGAGCATCATGTCGAGGGCGTGGCCCCCGCGCGTGGGGAGGTACGTCTTCATCACGCCGTACCGGAGCTTGGGCACGAACGTGTAGTCTGCACGCTTTGCGAAGGGGTGAAAGCCGAGGCCGAGCCACGTCACGCCGAGGCGCTCGGACACGGGGCGCAGCTCCGCGAGGTGCGCCCGGAGCTCGTGCGCGATGAGGTGGGCGTCGGCGAGCGGCGCGCCGGACAGCTCGAGCTGGCTGCCCGGCTCGAGGGTGATCGACGCGCCCGCGCGGAGCAGCGCCAGGAGCGGGCCAGCCTCGGACTCGCGCGACTCCATCCACCCGCGGGACGCGAGATCGGCGAGCACGTCGGCGACGCCGCCGCGCCCCCCCTCGCCTCGCGCGCCCTCGTACGGGAGGTGCGCGAAGTCGGCGAACACGCCGAACTTCTCGGCCTCGGCGCCGCAGAGGAACGCAGAGGGCGGCTTGATGGCCGACTCGAACGGCTCCAGCAGCTGCTCGTAGGAAACCAGGGGGCGATCGTCGATGGGGTCGGCCAAGGGGAGCTCCATGGGCCGCGAACTCGCAGCCGCCCGCGCTACTTACCCAAAGGAAGCGACGAAAGCACGCCGGACCTTCAGCCGCGCGACGTTGTCTCCCGCCGCACCGCGCGCGACCGCCCCGGGGGTAACTTTATGTGACGCGCGGGCTAGGGCCGGGAGGCGCGGTTCTACGGGCAAGCGCGCCGCTTAGACGTTGATGGGGTGGACACCGCTCGACGACCGACGGAGCACGCGATCGGTCTGCGCGCGCTGAGCCCGTCGAGGTTCAGCGTCGCGGCGCGGGGGCGGGCACGGTGGCGCGGGCCGTGACCTTGCGATCGAAGAAGCGGACGCGGCGCACGAGGAGGTCGAGGAGGTACACGATGAGCGCCGCGAAGATGAAGCGCGGCCACAGGTCTTGGTGGTAGCGGATGGTCTCGCCCGCGGGGTCGAACACCGCCTCGGGCGCCGGCGAGAACGCGCCGCCGGTGAGCTCCGCCGCGCGCCGCAGCGTCACCAGGTCGGGGGCGAGCGCGAGGTACTCGCGCGGGTACGGGTTCTGCACGTGGCCGAAGCTCTCCGCCACTTGCACGGAGCGCGTGGCCCCCTTCGCGTCGGTCACGTCGCGCTCGAGGGAGGCGTGGAGCAAGAACGACCCGAAGCGCTCGAGGGGAAAATCGGCCTCGTACCGGCCGGGCGCGGTCTGCTTCATGGGGACGGACTTCTTCTCGCCCGAGGGCTGCGGCCCAACGACGGTGAACTTCGCGTCGAGGCCGTTCTGAAACCGATCGTCTCCCCCGATGGCGTCGATGTGCGCCCGCACGTGCCCCGTGGCGGGGTCGATGGCGGCCATCATGTCGAGCTGCTGGCGGCGCTTCTGGCGCATGTGCTCGCGCACGAGCTGGCCCCAGAACTGCCCGTAGCCAGGCCATTTCAGCCACTCCACCGCCCAGAGGTTCTTCACGTCGCTCGTCCACGCGAGCGACCAACCAAGGCCCACGTGCCACCGCGCGAGGATGGGCTCGCCCACCTCCGACTGGAGCAGCTCCTGCGCCGGAGGCGGCTTCATCTTGGTCGCGACGTAGCCGTGGAGGAACGGCGCGGAGGCCAGGTCGACGCCCCGCATGAAGCCGGCCGAGGTGACGACCTTGGGCTGGAAGTACTCCTCGACCGCCGCCGAGCGCGAGACCATCTCGGTCTCGCGGGTGAAGACCCGAGGCAGCTGCTGCGGGTCGAGCACCTTGTAGAAGCGGCCGCCGCCGAGGTCGGCGACCATGCGGAGCAGGCCCTCGTCGACGCCGCCGCCGAGCCCGACGCTGGACGCCGTCATGCCCTCCGCCGCCATCGCCTGCACGAGGTCCCGGATGCCGCCCGGAGGGGCCTGGCCGTCCGTGAGCAGGATGACGTGCTTCTTGCGCGCGCGCGTCACCGTGAGGGACTGGTACGCCGCGTCGAGCG
>CAZHGG010000257.1:0-7942 GCA_964531755.1 uncultured Polyangiaceae bacterium | reverse complement strand
GGCGCGGAGGGCGGCGGCTCGCTCGGCCGGGCGCTCGCGCGCGGCGGCGGGGGCGGCGGCTCCTCTTCGAGGACCTCGTCGTCCGGGGCGGCGGAGAGGCTCGCCAGCACGCGCACCGCCGGCTCCTCGTGCACGAGGCGCGTGCGCCCGAGCTCCACGGTCTGGCCCGAGGCGATCCGCACCTCGCGCTCGACGGGGAGGCGGTCGGGCCCGAGGTAGCTGCCGTTCTTGGAGCCGAGGTCGACCACGTAGGTCTGCTCGGCGCGCCTCAGGAAGAGCACGTGCTGGCGCGAGGTGTCCGGGTCGGAGAGCAGCAGGTCGCAGCCCTCGCCGCGGCCCACGACGTACGCGCGCCCCTCCTCGGTCAGCGCGATGGCGGCACCGTCGTCGGGGCCGCCGTGCACCTCGATCCGCGCGGCGGCCTGCTCGCCCCCGCCCAGGAGCTCGGCGGCCATCGCCATCGCGAGGTCGCGGGTGGCCAGGGCGAGGTCGCGGGTCGCCGGCGCCGAGTTGAAGCGCACCTCGACCCACACCCGGCCGAGGCGCAGGCGATCGCCGCTCCGCAGGGTGCGGGGCACGTGCGGCGTGAGGCGCACGTCGCCCACGAACGTTCCGTTGGTGCTGCCCTCGTCGACGACGGCGTACTCCGCGCCGCTCGTGCGGATGGATGCGTGCCGCTGGCTCACGCTCGACTCGGGGAGCACGAGGTCCGCCGAGGCCGCGCGCCCGAGCACGACGCGGGTGGCGTCGAACGTGATGCTGCGCTCGGGGCGGTCGCCGCCGGCGGAGGGCGGCCCCGAGGCGGTCGAGCGGGAGCCGGAGCTCGTGGAGAGGACGGCGAGGGTGACGGGCATCGGGGAAGAGAGGGGTCGCGCGCGGGTCGGGGCGTGCGGATCAGGGCAGCGAGGGGAGGAGCTCGAGCGCCTTCCGCTCGACCCACTCGATGACGCGGGCCGCGACGTCCTCGCCGCGGTGGCGTGAGAGCTCTTGAATGCCGGTGGGTGACGTGACGTTCACCTCGGTGAGGTGGCCGCCGATGAGGTCGAGCCCCACGAAGACGAGGCCGTCGGCGCGGAGCCGAGGCGCGAGGTCGGCCACGATCGCGCGCTCGGCGTCGGTGACCTCGCACGGCTCGACGCGCCCGCCCACGTGGATGTTGGAGCGGATGTCGTCGCCCAGCGGGACGCGGTTGATCGCCCCGAGCACCTCGCCGTCGAGGAGCAGCACGCGCTTGTCGCCTGCCGTGACCGCGGGCAGAAACTCCTGCGCCATCACGAGCTTGCGCCCCTCTGCGGTGAGCAGCTCGAGGATGCTCTTCGTGTTCTTGTCGCCCTTCGTGAGCAGGAGCACGCCGGCGCCGCCCGCGCCGTCGAGCGGCTTGACCACCGCGCGGCCGCCCACCTCGTCGAGGAAAGCGGTGACGCTCGCGGCCCGCGTCGTGACGAGCGTGCGCGGCATGTGCCGGGCGAAATGCAGCGCGTAGAGCTTCTCGTTGGCATCGCGCAACCCACGAGGATCGTTCACGATCACGGTTCGACCGCGCGCGCGCTCGAGCATGAGCGTCGCGTACAGGTACGCGTCGTCGAACGGCGGGTCCTTCCGGATGAACACGGCCTCCACGTCGGCGAGGCGCACCTGCGACGCCGCGCCGAGGCGGAAGTAGGGCGCCGCCTCCTCCACCGAGAGGCCCCGCACGTGCGCGTGCACCTCCCCGTCTTGCACGAAGAGGTCGCGCAGCTCGCAGTGGAGCGCCTCGTGACCGCGCGCCTGCGCAGCCCGCTGGAAGGCGTACGTGGTGTCTTTGTCGGGCAGGACGCGGTCCATCGCGTCCATGAGGTAGACGAAGCGCATGGCGGCCAAGGTAGCACTTTGGCGCGCGCCTCGGCCGACAACGCGCCGCGCGGCCGGGGGCTACTCGTCGTCGACGGTGAACGCGGCGAGCTGCGCGCTGGCCTCGGGGTCGAGGTCGGTGGCGAGCGCGTACCCGACGCCCTCGCGCTGGGTGACGGCCACCGAGTGGCCGCCCGCGTGGCCGACCTGGACCTCGGCCGTGCCCACCGCGCGCGGCGAGAGGCCGTCACTCGCGATGCGGATGCGCTGCGGATCGTAGATGAACACCGTGACGCGCTGCACGCTCGCGCCGTCCCGGCCATCGCCGAGCTGGTACTGGAGCATCGCCGCGTGCTCGCGCTGCACGTTGAAGAGCCGCCCGCCCACGAAGCGCGCGCGCGGGCTCTTGAACGCCGGGGCGCGCACGGGCACGCCCACGTAGCGCTCGAGCGACCGCATGTCCTTCGCGCTCGTGCGCTCCGGAGGCAGGGGGCTCGAGTGCTCCGCGAGCAGGTCGGAGAGGGTCTCGTTGCCGATGAAGCCGGCCCGCGCCGCGCCCGCCACGCCGCGCGGCCCGGGCCCCTGGGAGACCGTGCCCCAGGCGAACACGAGCGCCGCGGCGGCCGCGAGCGGCACGGCAGACCGCCAGGAGAAGAGGCCGCGCTTGACGGGCTTTCCCTCCTTCGGCGCGAGCACGACGCTCGCGGCGAGCGACGACGAGGGCGGCGCCGCGGCCGCGTCCTGCGGGTTCTGGAGGGCGGCGAGGCGGTCACGCTCGGCCGACATGGCGCCCAGCATGCGCTCGCGGAAGCCCGCGCTGGCGGCGCTCGCGGCGCTCTCGCGGACGACGCGCTTCACCGAGCCGCGGATGGCGCGCTCGAGCAGGACGCGCTCGCGGCACGACTCGCACACCGCGATGTGCTCCTCGACGTCGAGGGTCTTCACCGCGTCGAGCTGGCCGTCGAGCAGCACGCCGACCAGCCTCGCGTTCTCATGGCACGACGACGTCATTGGGGACCCCACACCGACACGCACATCACGCGACCCCCTTGCGCCGGCGGAACTCGGCGAGGTCGGCCGGGCGAGTCGGGGCCCGCTCCTCGCCCTTCACGATGCCGAGGGCCAGCGCGTGGTTGTAGAGCGAACGCTGAAGGAGCTTTCGACCGCGGTGCAGGCGGCTCATCACGGTGCCGATCGGGCAGCTCATGATCTGCGCGATCTCCTCGTACGAGAACTCCTCGACGTCGGAGAGGATCACCGCCAGGCGAAACTCGGCGGGCAGCTCGTCGAGCGCCCGCTGCACCTCCGCCGCGATGACCGGGGTGAGCGCGACCTGCTCCGGGTCGCGGAGCTGGCGCATGGTGGACGCGCCGACCCAGCCGTCGGCCAGGGGATCGGCGTCGGGGCCGTCGAGGACGGCGCGCTCGAGCCCGCCCCGGCGGTACTTGTTGATGAAGGTGTTGGTGAGGATGCGGCACAGCCAGGCCTTCATGTTCGTGCCGGCCTGGAACTGGTCGCGCGCGCGCATGGCCTTGACGAGCGTGTCTTGGACGAGGTCCTCGGCCTCGGTCGGGTTGCGCGTGAGGCGGCACGCGACCGCGTGGAGCGCGTCGAGGTGGGCAACGGCGTCGTCGACGAACGTGTCTGTCATCTTGGCCTTCGCGGCAGAACCGAACATGCCCATGGTATTCGCCGCCCTTCGGGAGGTCCAACCGGGCGAGGCCAGGCGGTATTCCCGTGACTCGACGCGCCGCCGACGGGGCGGGCGCCTGGGGCGGAGAAGCTGGGCGCGCGTTCAGCGCTCGCGGTCACGGAGCTTGGCCTCCAGCTCCTCGACGCGGCTCGCCAGGCGCCGCACCTCTTGCTCGAGCTCGTGCCACGGCAGCAGCCCCGGCACCACGCTCTTGATGCGGTCGTCCATGCGCTGCTGCCACTCCTCGAGCGTGAGCTTGGCCTGATCGACGAGGCTCGCCTTCGCGGGCGGCGGAGGCGGAGGCGGAGGCGGAGGTGGAGGTGGAGGCGGAGGTGGCTCCTCTTCGGCCTTCCCGCCCGGGATGAGGCGCCCAATGGGCCCCTCGCGGAGGTCGGAGAGCACCTTCTCCGTGCGCTGGTGGATGAGCTCCTTCAGCGTCTGGAGGGGCACCGTGCGGCTGTTGGCCTTCTTCTCCTCGTAGATGATCTGCGCGAGGGTGACCTCCGTGAGGTCGTCCTTCGTGTTGTTGTCGATGATCTGGACTTCCTCGCCCGCGCGGACCATCTCGGCGATCTGCAGCAGGGTGACGTAGCGGCTGTCCTTCGTGTCGTAGAGCTTGCGGTTCGAGTACCGCTTGATGACGCGTCGCGGCCGATCAGCGTCCACCACTTCCGATTTGCTGGTTTCCATCTGCCCTCCACCGCCACGGTTGCCGATGCCCCGACGATACACTAACGCGGGGAGTCAGGTGCCGTTGACATCGTCTCCCCCCCTCGAGGCCGCGGCGATCGTCGCGGGGTACGGCCCGCGCGAGGCCCTCGCGGGTGTCAGCGTCGTCGTGCAACCTGGCGAAACTTGGGCGATTTGTGGTCCAAACGGCTCTGGGAAGAGCACGCTGCTGCGCGTCATGGCCGGGGCGCTCCGGCCGCGCGCGGGGTCCGTGCGCCTCTTCGGGGAGCCCCTCGACGACCGCGCGAAGGCGGCCCGCGTCATGGCGCTCGTCCCGCAGGACACCGAGGTGGCGTTCGGCTTCACGGTGACCGAGGTGGTGGCGATGGGGCGCGTGCCGCACGGCCGGCACTGGCGCGCGCCCACCGCGGACGACGCGCGCGGCGTCGAGCGCGAGCGCGCGCGGGCCGAGCTGAGTGAGCTCCGATCCGCGCCCGGCGACGAGCTCTCGGGGGGCGCGCGGCAGCGGGTGGCGCTCGCCCGGGCGCTCGCCCAAGAGCCCCGCGTGCTGCTCCTCGACGAGCCCACGGCGTCGCTCGATGTGCGCGCCGCGGCGTCGTTCTACCGCGCGCTCGGGGAGCTCCGGGCCGAGGGCCTCGCGACGGTGGTCGTGCTCCACGACTTCGCGGCCGCCGAGCGCGTCGCGACGCACGCGCTCCTCCTCGCGGCGGGACGCGTGGTCGCCCAGGGAGAGGCCGCCGCCGTGCTCACGCGCGAGCGCTTGGCGGAGGCGTTCGCGGTCGACCTCGAGGTCCGCCCTTCGCTCGTCGCCCGCGCGCCGCGCGGTCCGTCCGGGTAGCCCAGGCGAGTGAAGACGCGGCGCCAGCCGCTCGCTAGAGCGCCTCTTTCACGAGGCGGTCGAGATCCTCGTCGCTCGTGACGCCCGTGCGGATCGCGACCACCTTGCCCTCGCGCGAGATGAGCACCAGCGTGGGGATGTTCGTGACGTTGAACGCGGCGGAGCCCGAGTTGTCGACGTCGTGCAGGATGGGGAAGCTCAGGCCCTTGCGCTGCACCCACGGCGCCACCGCGTCGAGATCGTTCTTGGCGTTGACGTTCACGCCGAGCACCACGAGGCCGCGCTCCTTGTGGCGGCGGTAGACGCGATCGACGACCGGCGCCTCCGCCTGGCAGGGCCCGCACCACGTGGCCCAGTAGTCGAGCAGCACGGGCCGCCCCTTGAAGGAGGCGAGCGCCACCTGCTCGGTCTTCGGCCCCAGGGCCTCCCCGTTGGAGACGACCGGCAGGGTGAAGTCGGGCGCCTCCTTCCCGATGCGCTCGGCGTGCGCCGTGCGGAACATCTTGGGGAGCCCGAAGAAGCCGAAGAGCAGCCCGAGCACGACCACGGCGAGGCTCACGACGTAGAACGCGCCCTCGGACTCTTCGGACTTTGGCGCGGGGGTCTCGGCCTTCGCGGTCATGGGGACTCCATACCACGGCGCGAGAAAACCGCCGCACGGTCGGCGGATCGCCGCGCCGGCACCCCTCCGGGGACTAGAGGCCCCAGTAGAGCATCTCGTGCACGACCGGCTGGGCGCCGACCGCGAGGTGCACCTCCAGCTTGTCGCCGCGCGCGCGCACGACCGGCTCGGGGAAGGCGTCGGCCGGATAGTAAAGCGACTTGTCGAACCCCGAGGCCGTCAGGAAGAACAGGTGGAAGCCCGCGCGCCCGAGGCCCGAGATGAGCAACACGCGGTTGTCGCCGAGCGCCCGCACGTCGAGCCACTTGAAGCCGAGCTCGTCGAAGCGCTCGGGCGAGGGGAACACCGGGCCGAGGTCGCGCACCTCGGGCACGTGGGCCTTCAGGTATTTGTGGAGCACGTCGTACCGCACCTTGGTGATGCGCGGGAGCGGGCGCTCGCCCTCGAAGAGCCGCGGCCAGGTCTCGGGGCGGGCGCAGGGCAGCTCCACCTGCGCCCGGTAGCGATCGGCGAGGTTCGCCTCCCCCGCGAGCGCGGCGTCGGAGAGCGCCTTCAGCCACCAGTGGAACACGGGCAGGTCGCCCGTGCCGGCGCGCGAGGTGAGCGACACGAGGCTCTCCCACAGCGGGTTGCGGACCGCCCAGCGGCCCCCGTGGTTCTTCACGACGCACGCGGCCACGTACGCCGCGCCGTGCACGACCACGTTGAAGAGCGTGTTGTCGGCGGTGCCCGGGGCGCCGCCGTCGGTCGCCCACGCGTCCCGGCGCTCGCGCGTGAGCGCCGCGCTCAGCCGGTGCACGCTCGCGTCGGAGAAGTCGAGCGTGGCGCCCTCCACGAGCCTCGGGAAGAGGGCCGCGAAGCGCAGCGCGGTGTCCTCGAGCGCGCCGTACAGCGCCGGGTTCTTCCCCGGGTTCGCGTCGGTCGCGCGCGCGAGGGCGAGGTCGGCCCGCGCCGCCTCCGGGTAGAGGGGTAGGAAATGAGCGAGGAAGAGCGACTCGGCGGTCGTGGGGGCGGCGTCCACGGCCGGGAACCTAGCAGCCCGCGCGCCGGCGCCGCGCGGCGAAGCGACGCGCCGCGCGCCCGCGGGAAACGATTGCAGAACGCGCGCGCTTGGGGTCTTTGTTTTCGGGCCCATGTTGACCGCCGACGTTCGCTTCGAAGGGTGGACCCACGAGTCGTGGTCTCGGTTCCTCGCGCTGTGGAAGCCGCGGGCGCGCACCGAGGACCGCGAGGCCGAGCGGGCGCGGGGCGGCCTCTTCGTGCTCCACCAGGCGGGCGTGATCCAGAAGCTCGTCCACACGAAGCGCGGCCGGCTCACGCCGGGCGGCCCCTGGCCCACGCCGCTGCCCGAGCTGGCCGCGCGGCACGGCGCGAGCTTCGCCATCGCCGCCGAGCGCTACGCCCTCGAGGAGATCATGGAGCGCTTCGGCGCGCGGCTCCGGCGCAGCGACGACCTCACGGCGCAGGCGCTCACCCTCGTGGGCATCGTCCAGCAGATGACCGCCGAGGGGCTGCTCGAGCGCTGGCCGCGGCGCCTGCACGGCGTGCCGCCGCCCACCCAGGCCGTCGTGCTCCGTGCGCTCGACTCGGTGTGCCCCTCCGGCAAGTCGGTGATGCTCGGGCTCTTCGACGGGGGCGAGCTCTACACCATGGCGGTGCTCCGGCGGATGGGCCGCGGCTTCGACGTGCTCGCGGGCCCCGCCGAGGTGCTGCCGCGCACCGGCCACCTCTCCGGCGACTGGCGCCGGGACGACATGTATCTTGCACGCACCGTCGAGGAGCTCTACGGCCCGCTCGCGCTCGGCGTCTTCGCGGAGGTCGACACGTTCCAGCGGCTCCAGCGCGAGGCGCTCCCCGGCGAGTGGGGCCGCGCGGTCGCCATCCGCGAGGTGTCCGTGTCGCCCGTGCCGCCCGCCATCGCGCTCGCGCTCGGCATCGACGGCGCGCGGTTCGCGGCCGAGCGCATCGGGAGGCTGCCGGCGGTGCGGCGGCTCGAGCCGGTGCTCTCGCTGCTGCGCGACACCGTGGGCGCCGCGGCCGGCGACACGGATCTCGCGGGCGTGCTCGGGTTCGACCCGCTCGCCGCGCTGCGCGCGCTCCTCGCGCGCTGAGGGAGCACCGGGCGCGCTACGGAGCCGCGCGCGCGTGCCGTACGAACGCCTCGACCCCGCGGTCGAGCTCGTCGTCCGTCACGTAGGGCGCGGGCCCGAGCCGCGCCACCGCGCCGCGCGCGTCGATCCAGACCCCCTCGGCGCGGAGGCCCTCCACG
>CAZHGG010000256.1:0-7959 GCA_964531755.1 uncultured Polyangiaceae bacterium | reverse complement strand
CGCGAGCGCGAGCCGCGCGGGGCGCCCGTACGCCTCGCCCGGCCCCTGGAAGCTAGGCGCGAGCTCCGGGGCGCCGAGCAGCGGCTCGGCGCCGGCGCGGGCGAGCTCGCTGGCCACGACGTCGGCGAGCTCGGCGCGCGGCGCGCATACCACCGCGATCGACTCGTCGCGGAGCTCGAGCTCGGCGTAGGGCCCCGCGTTGCGCGCGAGGGGCTGAGGGAGCGGCAGCGGCAGCCGGAGGGCGCCGAGGACCTTGCGCGCGCCGGGGCTCGCGCCGAGCTGGAGGAGGAGGTCGTGCATGGATTCTCGTGGGTGGGGCCGCGTGGGCGTGGAGGGGCGCTCAGGTGAGGGTGAGCTCGCCGTCGAGGTAGACGTCGCCGCCCGGCGCGTCGCCGAGCAGGAGCCGGCCGGCCGGCGTGAGGTACACGCCGACGGCCCGGGGCAGCGGCAGGGGTCGGACGAACCGCGCCGAGACCTGGGCGAGCCGGGCCACATCGCCCGACAGGCGCGCGCGGACCACCGCCTCCACCGAGGCGGCGAACGTGGCGAATCCGTGCAGAATGCATGTCTTGAAGCCGGCGGCGCGCGCGTACAGGGGGCTCCAGTGGATGGGGTTCACGTCGCCCGTGATCCACGCGAAATCGCGCCCCGCCGTCCGCCCGAAGCGCCGGAAGGCGAGCTCGTGGGCATCGAGCGGCACGGTGGGCCGCGGGCGCTTCGGCTTCCCGCGCGGCGCCGTGGAGAGCGGCACGTACGCCGAGAGCAGCGAGGTGAGCGCGTCCGGCGCGGAGCGCGTGCCCGTCACCACGCGCACCGTGAGCAGCGCGCGCGCCCCGTCGTCGTCGATCGACTCGAGCCGGGCGCGGAGCAGGAGCGGCTCGCCCGCGGGCAGCGGCGCGCGCGGGAGCATCGTCGTCCCCGCGTTCAGCACGCGCACGAGCGGATACGGCGTGCGCGCGAAGAGACGCGAGGCGAGCGAGAAGGTCCACTGCGGGTACAGGTGCGGCGGGAGGATCCCCCGATAGTGCGCGGGCTCTCCGCCGGCGCCGCGAACGAACGCGCTCACCAGCGCGGGCGGCGGAGCGGGCGCGCGGTCCTCGATCCACTCCCCCGGGAGGGGGGTGGCGCCCGTCGCGGACGCGCGCCGCGGTGCCACGCTGGAGAGCGCGGCGCGGCCGAGGGCCGCGAGCGTGCGCCCTGGGTGGGCGCGAAGCAGCGGGGAGGTCACGCGCTCACTCCTCCGCCGCGGCGGCGGCCGAGGCCGGGCGCCCCTCTTCGGCGAGGCGCCGCAGGAGGCGATCGCCCGTGGTGGTGATGGCGTCGTAGAGCGCGCGCCCCCGGGGCTCGGCCCGCTCGAGCCACCGCTCGGCCCACACGCGGCGCTCGGGGTGCGCCTTGGCCTGCTCGACCAGGAGCTCGGCGATGGCCTCGTCGGCCAGCAACCGGGTGAAGCGCTCGGCGTGGAGCATCGCGTAGGCGAAGTCCTTCTTCGGGTTCCAGTCCTTCGCGAAGGCCTTCGGCCAGGAGGCGAGCGGCTTGCCAGGGAGCGTCCGCAGCTTGCCCTCGGCGGTCTTGCGGAGCAGGTGCTGCGTGGCGAGCGAGGCCTGGAGCTGGAGCCGCCCGAGCGCGCGATCGAGGGGATCGCGCGAGGAGAGCGACCGGACGCGCGCGTCGGCCATGCGGCGAACGAAGGCCTGCGGGCGGGCGATCACGCCCATGAGCGTGTCCTTCATCGCCATGAGCGACTGGATCTGGCTCGTGCCCTCGTAGATCGGGAGCACCAGCGCGTCACGGAGGAGCTTCTCCACCGGGTAGTCCCGGGTGTAGCCGGCGCCTCCGTGGATCTGCACGGCGCGGCGCGCGATCTCCACGGCCTTCTCGCTCGCCAGGTACTTGAGCAGCGGCGTGTACCGCCGGGACATGCGCTGGTGGCGCGGCAGCTCGCGCACGGCGCGCGCCCGCTCCTCGGGGGTGGCCTCGGTGAAGAACCCCTGGAAGATGCCGAGCTTCTGCGCGCACTCCTCGTGGACCGCCGAGCGCACCGCGAGGGCGCGGAGCGCGACGAGATCGAGCTCCATCTCCTCGAGCATGTCGGCGATCATCTCGTGGCGCGCGATCGGCTTGCCCATCGACGTGCGCACCTCCGCGTAGTCGCGCGCCGCGCGGTACGCGGCCTCTGCGAGACCGATGCTCTCGAACGCGACGCCCACCCGAGCGTTGTTCATGAGCAGCAGCATCGCCCGGAAGCCCTCGCCGCGCTTGCCGATGAGCTCGGCCGGCACCCGGTCGAACGACAGCGCCGCGGTGACCGAGCCGTGGTGGCCGAGCTTCTCCTCGAAGCGGTCGAGGGTGACGTAGCGCTGGACCGTGCCGTCGGGGAGGGTGTCGTAGGCCTTCACGAGGAACATGCTGAGGCCAGCGAGGCCCGCGTACGGATCG
This sequence comes from uncultured Polyangiaceae bacterium, assembly GCA_964531755.1. Taxonomy (GTDB): domain Bacteria; phylum Myxococcota_A; class Polyangia; order Polyangiales; family Polyangiaceae; genus JAAFHV01. The sequence goes on along the minus strand of CAZHGG010000256.1, from coordinate 5,520 downwards.
CTCGGGTCCTTCGCCTCCTCGGTGCGCGCGATGACGAAGTGCCACTTCCCGTGGCCCGAAGTGATGAAGATCTTCTGACCCGACACGCGCCAGGTGCCGTCCGCGTCTTGCTCGGCGCGCGTGCGGAGCTGCGCCATGTCGCTGCCCGCGTTGGGCTCGGTGATGTCCATGCAGCCCCACGCCTCGCCGGCCGCGATCTCGCGGATCATCTCGGCGAACCGCGTGCTCTCGATGCGCCCGTTCGGCACGTCGAACGTGGTCGACCCCTCGCGGATCGAGAACGCGAGCGCCGCGAGCGCCATGCCGCCGTGGAACGAGAAGTGCGTCATGATCGACACGTCGGCGCGCGCGAGCAGCTCCCCCGCCATCATGTAGACGACGAGCGGCGCGTTCAGACCGCCGAGCTCGCGCGGCACGCAGAGCTTGTGGAGCTCCGCCGCGCGCATCGCCTCGGAGATCTCGCGGAGGGCGGGCGCCTCCTCCGCGTGGCCGTCGACGATGCGCGAGTGCTCGACGTCGAGCCTCGCGGCGCGCGGCGCGACGACCTCCGCCGCGAGCTCACCGAACGACTCCGCCACGTCCCGGTAGAACGACTTCGCCTCCTCCACGTCTTTGAAGCCGTCGGGCGCGCGGAAGCCGTACTCGGTGAGCTCGACCAGCTCGGCCCAGGGAACGCCCTGGTCGAAGTAGAAGCGCAGGTCGTCGTTGTCGCTGAAGAAGTTCGCCATGGCTCCTCGGGTGGGCCGCGGTCGTGGTGACCATCGGGACAGCCAGGGCTTACCATGTGGTAAGCACCTGTCAAGCGAGCCCCGCTGCGGGTTGCGCGGAGCGCACGACAGCTCGCGGTTCCGCGTCGCTTGGACGACGGAACCGCTCCCAGAGGACGTCGAAGAGGCGAGCCTCGATCTCGGGCCAAGCCCGGGTGCGCCGCCCGAATGAAGCGCCGGACGGCGCCGGCGTGGATGTCAGCGCCGCCGGGACCGACGCCGGTCACCCGCCCGCCGGGCGCCGGCTATCACGGCGCCGCGACGATCGGGGTGCTCACGAGGCTGACGAACGTGGCAGTGCCGGCCACCAGGGGGTACTTCCCTGTGTTCACGGGCACGAAGAGCCGCGGCGGTGCAAGCTTGCAGGCTCCGCTCGTGCCGGCGAACTCCACTGTGCCCGGCCCGGGCGTCACACCTGAAATGAAGACGAAGGCGTTCCCGGCCGGCGCGGTCGCCTTCAGCTCGGGGTCCACCGCGTATCCCGCGCCGGCGTACCGCACCACGGCCTCCGGGTGACCGACCACGGTCGGGCGGAACCCCCCGAGGGGGCACCGATCCTCGACGATTTCGAGCACGAAGTGGGCCTTGTTCGGATCGTACACGCCCTTGAACACGTCCGTGATGGGGCTCCCCACCACCGCCGGATCGCGGACCTCGTCCTTGGGGACGAGGCTGACCGGCAGGTCTCCGCGGACGTCAGGATACGGGAAGAGCCAGACCTCGGTGACGCTCGGGTAATACCCGACCGTGGGCGCGACGGGGGTAATGAGGAACGAGAACTCGGCGCCATCCGTGGGGCGGAAGCGGACCCGCTGCGTCCCTCCGACGCGTGTGGGCTCGGTCGTGCCCTGGCACTTGTCGATCATGCGCACGTCCGCGATCGGGGGCGCGGTCTGCGAGCCGCGGTAGAGCCCGTCCCTGCGGACCTCGAGATCGAGCTTCCCCCGCGCAGCGCAAGGCCCTGTCGGGACGGGCTCGCTGACCGCCTCCGGCTCGCTGGACGCGTCCACGGCGGCCACCCCCGCGTCGCCCTCGGGCTGGGCCGCCGCCTTGTTGGGTTGGTCGGGGTATACCCAGCACGCGAGGAACCCCGTGGCGAGCCCCGCGATGACCACGAGCCTCAAGCGATCCGAGGAACTGGCCCCCATCTCACCCGCAACTTTGGCGGGAGCGCTCATGGCGCGACCGAGATCTTCCACATGTCAGCCATCATGCGGTTCTCGGGGGGCAGCCCCATCTTGCCCCAGAGCTCCTCCGGGAGCTCCGTGTTCCCAATACCCCAGTAGAGCGCGCCCTTGTAGGACCACGCGGTGGCCGCGTGACGCCCGATCAACGTCCGAGGCACCGCCGCCTCGTACCAATTGGCGCCGTCGGACGTGTAGTAGACGTCCCCCAGGTTGGCGCTGCCGTCGAAGCCGCCCAGCATCCACATGCGGTCGTCGTAGACGGCCACGTTGATGAAGGACCTCGCCGAGAAGGGCGTGTGCTCGAGCTCACGCCGCCAGCTCACGCCATCTGCGCTGCTCCACACGTCGTCGTTGAACACACGCTTCGGTCGGCCCGGCTCGTCATAGAGGCCGCCCGCGACGAGCCACATCCGGCCCTTGTACACGGGCTCGCCATGGATCATCGCGCGCGGGGGCGGGCCCGAGGCCGCGACGCGGTTCCACGAGACGCCGTCGGTCGAGTTCCAGACATCGGGATAGGCGACGGAGAACTCGTTCAAGTACGTCTGCCCGCCCACCACCCACAGCTTGTCCTGGAAGCTGAAGGTCTGCTGCAACACCCGCGTCGGATACGCGGTGTTCTGCGCGACCCGGTCCCACTTGACCCCGTTCGTGGAGCTCCAGACGTCGCGGACCGGCGTGTGCACTCCGTCCCCGCCGACGATGTACATCTTGCCGTTGTGGGTCGAGCAGCCCATCGCGTGGCGACCAGACCAGTCGGCCGAGCTGTTGAAGGTGTCTGGGTCGGCGTACGTGTTGGGCTTGACCTTCTCCCACGCGACTCCGTCGCTGCTCCGCCAGACGTCATTCGCCGTCACCGCGGGGAACAGGCTCTTGACGTCAGGGTTCCACCCGCCGAACGCCCACATGTAGCCGTCGTGGACGACGCCGCAGGCGCCGTCGCGGGGCGGCATCGCGGTGTTCTCGGTGATGCGGGTGAACGCGTAGTTCTTCCTCTGCGAGGGCGCGAGGGGGAAGGAGGGCGTGTCTACCTTCTGCCCGCGCAGATCGAGGCGGACTCGGACGGTGTTCCCGCCTGTCGCGGGGACGGTGAAGCGCACGCGCTTCGCGTCGCCGTCGACGATCGATCGGCCCGCCGCATCCGTTGGTTCGACCGCCTTCCAGGTGGCCCCCTCGTCGAGGCTGTAGAGCAGGTCCGGGATCGCCGTGACGTTGGCGGAGGTCTCCCACAAGATCGCGTGCACGCTCTCACGCTCCCACGCGGCGGGAGGCTGCGCGCCCGGCGCGGGGTAGACGAGGCGAAAGCGCGGATCAGGGCCCACCAGGCCGCCGTTGTCCGGCGGCGGGGTGGGGTCATCGCTGCCATCGTCCTCGTACGGCACACTGAAACACGACGTGAGCGCGAGCACGAGGCAAGCGCCGACGAGCGGCGAGAGCGAAGGCGAAGACGAGTGAGCGCGTCGCATGGCGGAGACCCCGGTTGAGCGGATCATGCCGCACGGCGCTCGCGTGTCTCCTTAAGCTGCGGAAAGAAGTGAGAATTGGTCACGATTCGGGACCCCTCGCCGCCGCGCACGCCTCGATCAGCGCGAGTTGCGGAGGGCGCGGGCGAGGTGGCATGCTCCGGCGATGCCCGCGGCCCCCCCCGACGACCGACGCCTGGAGCCCGGGCTCCGCTACCTCCTGGTCGTCGCGATGACGGCCGTCGGCGTCCTCCATTTCGCCACCCCGCAGCCGTTCGTCGAGCTCATGCCGCGCGTGTTCCCGGAGGGCGCGCGGCTGCCGCTCGTGCTCGTGAGCGGCGCCTGCGAGGTGGGGCTCGGCCTCGCCCTCTTGCCCGCGGCGACCCGGCGCGCGGCGGGCTTCGGGCTGATGGCGCTCTACCTGGCGGTGTTCCCCGCGAACATCCGGATGGCCCTCGACCCGGCCGCCTTCCACGTGCCCGCGGCGGTCGCGTACGCGAGGCTCCCCTTCCAGCTCCTCTTCCTCGCGTGGGCGTACCGCTACACCCGGCTCCCGGGCGGTCCGGCGGCCGGGCAGGAGCGCGCGTGAGCCTCGCGGTGCGGGACGCCCTCGAGGACGACCACGAGGCGGTCGCGGCGCTGTTCCTCGAGCTCGAGACCCGCGAGCCGCCGCCCGCGCGCGAGCGCTACCTGTCCGAGCTGCTCGGAGGCACGCTCGTCGCGGAGCTCGACGGGCGCGTCGCCGGGTACCTCTACGCGCAGGTCCTCGCGGAGGCGGCGTACGTGCGGCACGTGGCGACCGCCCCGTGGGCCAGGCGCCGCGGCGTCGCGAGGGCCCTCTTTCGCGCCGCGAAGCGCCGCTTCCACGCGGCCGCGTGCGAGAGCGTGCACCTCAACGTGAAGCCGGACAACCACGCGGCGATCGCCCTCTACCGCAGCGAGGGCCTCGCGCCGGCGTACCGCTCGCGCGCGATGCGCTTGGCCCTCACGGCCATCCCGGGCGCCCCGCGCGAGGGCGTGGTGGGAGGCCTCCTCGACGAGGACCGCGACGCCGAGGCGGAGGAGCTCTTCGGGCTCCCGCGCGGGCAGCTCGGCTCCGCGCGCGCGCTCGGCCGCCGCATCGTCGGGCTGCTGCGGCCAGACGCCGGAGGCGAGCCCGCCATCGTGGGCGTGGCGTCCTTCGATCCCACCTTCCCGGGCGCGTTCCCTTTCCGCGTGACCGAGTCGGCCCTCGGCCCCGCCCTGCTCGACGCGTGCAGAGCGCACGCGCTGGTCGACGAGCTGCAGCTCGTGATCGAGGACGACGAGGCGCTCGGCGACTGGCTGGCCGCGGAGGGCGCGGAGACCCGCTTCGACCTCGAGCATTTCGTCGGCCCGCTGGGCCGCTAGTCGCCCTCGCGCCCGCCGCCGGCGGCGTCGAGGCGCGCGCGCGTGAGCGGGAGCGGCCGCGCGATGCCCTTCAGTCGCGCGGAGAAGGTCGTGAGCGGCGCGCCCGCGGGGAGCCACCCGCGCTCGACCGCGGTGGCGGCGAGCTCCTCGGTGAGCACGACCTCGCCGCCGGCGGCCTCGCCCTGCAGGCGGGCGGCGAGGTTCGCGGTCTGGCCGAAATAGTCGAGCGCGTGGTTCGCGGTCACGACGTAGCACGCGCCCGCGTAGACGCCGATCTTGAGGGAGACGCCCGTGGCCTCCGGGCGGCTCGCGCGGAGCGCCGCGAAGCTCGCGTGCATGGCGACCGACGCGCGCACCGCCTGTTCTTCGGACCCGAAGGCCGCCATCACCGCGTCGCCGATGGTCTTGACCACCGCGCCACCGTGGGTCCCCACGGCCGCGGTGAGCGCGTCGAAGTGGTCTTGTACGAGCGCGAACGCGAGCGCATCGCCGACCTCGCTGTAGAGGGCCGTCGAGCCGGTGAGATCGCTGAAGAGCAGCGCCACGCGCCCGATGCGCAGCGTGAGGCCAGGGCGGAGCACCTCGCGGGCGAACTGGCGCCTGAACGCGGGCATCATGCTGAGGTCGTGCGCGGTCGCCGCCTCGTCGGCGAAATCGACGCGCTCGATCTTGAGGTGCAGCTCTCCCGCGTGGTCGCTCGTCACGCGGATGGGC
>CAZHGG010000255.1:0-7968 GCA_964531755.1 uncultured Polyangiaceae bacterium | reverse complement strand
TCGGCGGCGTGCGCGACGAGGCCGAGGTGCGCGGACATCGGCGCACGTACGTGGGGGCGCTGCCCGGGCGCATCCTCCACGCGCTCCGCAAGGCCAAGGTGAAGAACCCCGTCGTGTTGCTCGACGAGATCGACAAGCTGTCGCAGGGCTTCCAGGGCTCGCCCGAGGCGGCGCTCCTCGAGGTGCTCGACCCCGAGCAGAACCACACGTTCACCGACCACTACCTCGAGCTGCCGTTCGACCTGTCCGAGGTGCTCTTCCTGTGCACGGCGAACACGCTCGAGACGCTCTCGGCGCCGCTCCGCGACAGGCTCGAGATCGTGGAGCTCTCGGGCTACACGCCCGAGGAGAAGGTGCGCATCGCCAAGACGCACCTCGTCCCCAAGCGCACGCGAGGGCACGGGCTGTCGAGCGGCGCCGGGGACCGGCTCACCATCACCGACGAGGCGCTGCTCGCGGTCATCCGCGACTACACGCGCGAGGCGGGCGTGCGGCAGCTCGATCGGGAGCTCACTCGCCTCTGCCGCGCGGCGGCGCTCCACATCGCGAAGGCCGGCAAGACGCCGAGCTCGACCGACGTGACGGCCGACACGGGGGACCCGGCCCGCGTGCACGTCGAGGCGGGCGATCTCGCGCAGCACCTCGGTCGGCCTCGCTTCGAGCGCGAGGCGCACGACGCCACGACGACGCCCGGGATGGCGACCGGCCTCGCCTGGACACCCTTCGGCGGCAGCACGCTGCAGATCGAGACCTCGCGCATGCCCGGCAAGGGCCACGTGGAGATCACCGGGCAGCTCGGCGACGTCATGAAGGAGTCCGCGCGCGCCGCGCTCACGTACGTGCGCAGCCACGCGAAGGAGCTCGGGCTGCCACCTGGCACGCTCGAGGGCGAGGACGTCCACATCCACGTGCCCGCGGGCGCGGTGCCGAAGGACGGGCCGTCGGCGGGCGTCACGATCTTCACCGCGCTGACCTCGCTCTTCACCGGACGCAGAGTGCGCTCCGACACGGCCATGACCGGCGAGGCGACGCTGCGAGGCCGGGTGCTCCCCGTGGGCGGCATCAAGGCGAAGGTCCTCGCCGCGCACCGCGCGGGCCTCACGCGGGTCATCCTCCCCGAGCGCTGCGCGCGGGATCTCGATGAGGTCCCGCAGGAGGTCCGCGACGCCCTCGAGATCGTCCTCGTCGAGGACATGCGCCAGGTGCTGGAGGCCGCGCTCGAGCCCGCGAGCCCGGCGCTCGAAGGCGACCTCCCACCCCGCGCCAGCGCGTCGCACGCCCCGCAGGCCTCGCAGAAAGGCGGTGGCCTCCCCGGCTGACCCGACACGAGAGCCTCCTCCGAGCCCCGCGAGCCCTCCCCTCGCGGGGCTCACCTATTTCTTCGCCGCGCCCGCGGCACGCGGGCGTTTCCCCGGCGGTGGGACTTTCCGCTATCGTCGCGACGCGGCCCGGCGCGCGCCCTCGGGCGCGCGAGGCCTGGCTTCGCGGAGGCGTTTTCATGAAGAAGATCGCAGCATTGTCGATGATGGCAGGGGCGCTGGCGGGGTGCTGGGAGAAGCTGCCGCCGGGCCCACCTCCGCCGACGCCGGGCCCGCGCGTGATCGTCGAAGGCAACGGCGAGCCGCTCATCGTCGACTGGGAGCCGCAGCACCGCGGAAACCTGGAGCTCGCGATGAAGGAGGGCCTCGCCGTGGTCGAGTACAGCGACCGCGGGTTCCGCCTCCTCAAGAACTGCAGCGTGGACGGCCAGTACGACTTCGTCGGGATGTCGACCAAAGAGCAGCTCGTACGATTGGAGTCGGCGGACGACATCCGCGCCAACCTGCCGCTCGGCGGCGCGGGGCTCGTCGGGCAGCTCGGCGGCGAGCTGGGGCGCTCCACCACGCTCGACGTCGCGATGGTGATGATTGGGAAGATCCGCACCACTTGGAACCACGTCACGAAGAAGGACCTGCGCGGCGAGTGCGCGGGCGCGTCCCATTTCGTGAAGGGGGCCATGGTCGGCGCGTTCGTGATGGAGACGGGCGACAAGGCGCATGCCCGGGCCGTGGCCGAGTTCTTCAGCATCGGCGCAGGCGGCGGTTCGGCCCGCGAGTCCAAGATCCACAACTCCGACGGCAAGCTCGAAGACTGCAAGTCGGCCCTCCCAGACGCCGACAAAGCCCCTGCGCGCTGCGGCGCGCTCCTCCGCGTCGAGCTCATCCCCATCAGCGCCGACAAGCCCGCCGAGACGGCGGTCGCCGCGGCGGAGAAGCCGCCGCCCGTGCGCGAGTGTCCGAGCGGGATGGTCCGCGTCGGCGGCAAGTGCACCGCGGCCCGCGAGGAGACCGCCACCGCCGCCACCGAGTGCACCTACGGACAGGCGAAGCAGTGCGCCGAGCTCTGCGAGCGCGGCAGCGGCGTCAGCTGCGGGCGCCTCGGGCTCCAGCTCCTCCGCGGGGAGAACATCGCCAAGGACCTCAGCGTGGGCTCGAAGGCCACGCTGCAAGGGTGCAAGCTGAACGACGGCCCCTCGTGCGAGTACCTGGGCGACTTCCTCGCGAGCAACGAGGGCGGCGCGCGCAACATGAAGGACGCCACGACGGCGTGGACCCGCGGCTGCGAGCTGGGCCAAGACCGCGCGTGCACCTCGGCCGGCGCGACCTTCTACACCGGCGACGGCGTGACCCAGGACTACGCCCAGGCCGCGCGGCTGCTCGATCGCGGCTGCAAGGGCGGAAACCACAACGCGTGCAGCACGCTCGGCGTCATGTACCTCGGCAACGCGGGCGTCGGCACCGATCGCAAGACCGCCGCGAAGCTCTTCAAGCAGGCGTGCGACGGGGACTCGGCGGCGGGCTGCTCGAACCTGGGCTACATGGTCGAGTTCGGCAAGTCGGTGGTGAAGAACGCCTCGCTCGCGGTGCGTCTGTACGAGAAGGCGTGCTCGCTCGACAAGCAGACGTGCGTGTCGCTCGCGCAGGTGACCCACGCGGGCATCGGCGTGACGCGGAGCGCCTCCGACGCCATCGAGCTGTTCAAGACCGCGTGCACGGCGGGCGACCCGACCTCGTGCTCGGTGCTGCGCGCCTACGGCAACCGCGGCGGCACGGTCGACGAGGACGCCGCGAAGCGGAACCTCCAGGTGTGGAAGGGCACGTGCGCTTCGGGGATCGAGCGCGACTGCACGGCGATCGGGGTCGCGTTCACCGCGTTCGGGAAGGTGAGCGACGGCCGCCGCTTCATCGAGCGCGGGTGCTCGATGGGCGACGAGTGGGCGTGCGCGCTGCTGAAGCTCAAGGTCATGGTCCCGGAGCGTTGAGGAGGTGCCGCACGCGCTCCACCGCACGGCCCTGCGCGACGCGCTCGCGCTGCTCGCGCTCCTCGCGTCGTGCAAGCGGGCGGCGCAGGCCGGCCAGGGCGACGAGGCGGCGGCGAGGAGCGCGACGCGGGCCTCCTCAGCGCCGCTGATCCCCGAGAGCGCCACGCTCCCGGGCGAGTTCTCACCGCCGAAGGACCCGGCGCCGAGCCCCGTGGCGCCGCCGCGCGAGGCGCCGTGGTTCGGCTTCGAGGCCTACCCCGCGGCCGAGCCGCTCTGCGATGAACACGTGGCGACGCCGCCGAGCGGCAGGCTGCGCGAGATCCACTGGGCCTCGTACGGGAGCGAGTCGCCGCACTACGAGATCACGTCCTTCTATAAGCGCCACGACGCGGGCGCCCCCGAGGTGGATCGGGACGAGGCCACGTTCGTCCAGGGCAAGGCCCTGCGCCTCTCCGTCATTCGCCTGCCCACCACGCAGCCGTTCCCGCGGTGCGAGCGCGCGCCGAAGGCGAAGCACAAAGCGATCATCGTCGTCTCTCGGGCGGTGCCCCGGTGATCGGCGAGCTTCTTGGCCCACCCGCGCGAGCGCGCCTAAGTACGGCGCCATGCGCTCGCGCAAGCTCGCCGACGATGCCCCGACCGTACGCCCGCCCAGCGGCCCGCGCGTCCGCGAGGTGCGCTCGCGCGACACCGCGCGCGCACCTGGGTCGACGCGCGCGGCGCGCGAGGGTCACGCGCCGGACGACGAGACCGAGGTGCCCCTAATGTCCGAGCTCCGTACGAAGCGAGTGGGCCCGGAGGCGCTCGACACCGAGGCGGCCGCCGAGGCTCTCCGCCCCGCGCGGCTCCCGCGGGACGCGGGCGACCTCCTGCGCGCCTCGAGCGCCCCGCCCGCGCCGCGGCAGGAGCCCGCGCCCACGCCACCGGCGAGCCCCGCAGGGCGCGCCGTGCTGCTCGTCCTCGGCGGCGTGCTCGCGATGTGGGTGGTGGCGATGCTCGTCCTCGCCGTCGTGCACTACGCCCCCTGAGGGGCGCGGCCGGTCAGCGGCAGCGGACGTAGCCGCTGAACGGGAACGAGGTCGTGACGGCGCTCTTCGTGATGTTCGCCGAGAGGTCGTGGAGGCGGAGGTAATAGGCCGAGTCGACGGACTCCCAGAAGGCCACGCGGCCGTCGGCCAGGGCGCACGGCGTGTTGAAGTCCATGTCGGTGAACGGCTTCGGGACGAACTCCTTCACCGCGCCGCCGAACTTGTAGAGGAAGAGGTGGTCGCCGGTGTTGGCGTCGTCGTCGCCCTCGAACACCAGCCCCGAGCCGTCTTGCAGGAAGTGCGGCGCCTCCGCGTAGAGCGACGTGAACGGCGCGTGCTGTGCCGACACGTCGGCGCCGAAGGTGCCGTCCGCGTTCACCTGGAAGATCGAGTACATGCGGGGCGCGACGATGTTCTCGGCGTCCCCCCACTTGTAGGGCTTGACGCCCGACACGACGGCGAGCTTGCCGTCCGGGGAGAGGTCGTGGACCACCTCCACCTCCTTGCCGATCGAGACCGGCGCCTCGAAGGCGAGATCGGCGCCCTTGCGCCGCGCCACGAAGGCGCCGCCGCGGCCGGAGAGGTACAGACGATCGCCGGCGTAGTTGGTGGTGCCCCAATAGAGGGCCTGCGCGAACAGCGACGTGACGTTGCCGTCGAACGGGATGAGCTCGGCCTTCCCGTCGGAGCCCACGCTGTAGAGGCCGTTCTTGCCGCCGCCCGAGTACTGCGCGTAATAGCGCCCCGTCACCGGATCGCGCACGTCCCACGCGGTGCCCGCCGTGGTGCGCGAGAGGCCCCCGGGGTAGGTCGCCGCCAAGACGTCGCGCTGCGCGAGCGTGGTGGCGTCCACCGCGCGCGTGACGCGGGCCGCGACGTAGCGGAGCTCGAGCGGGACCGCCGGCCCAGGAGGCGGCCCGCCTTCGGGCGGGGGTGGGGCGCCGTCCGGCAGCGGCGCCGGCCCCGTGCCCGTGGGGGTGGGCGTCACGACCGCGCCGTCGGGCAAGACGACCGCGCCTCCGTCGGGGTCGGGCACTCCCTCCGGGTCGCCGCCGCACGCTGCGAACGTGAGGGGGCCGACGGCGACGAGGGCGAGGGCGGGGAGCAGGCGCGCGCGGAGCATGCCGTCGGCATAGCACGGCGCCCGACGGACGCCCGCGGGAGGAAATGCGGACCGGCGAGGAAGGTCGGCCCTGGACGCCCGTATCACCCGCCAGAACCCCAAGGAGTCGTCATGAAGCCGCTCGTTTTCCTCGCCCCGTCGATCCTCGCCGTCTCGCTGCTGGCCACCCCTTCCCTGGCCCTCGCCCTCAGCGAGGACGGCGCGAACACGCTGCGCTCCATCGACTACTACAAGGGCCAGGTCGACCTGAAGAACCGCCCCTTCGCCAACGGCGACTCCGACTACACGATCGGCCAGGCGATGTACCAGTACGAGTCGAAGCTGAAGACGGTGAAGGAGCGCCTCGAGAAGGTGCCCGCCGCCGACCGCGCCGACCCCAAGTACGAGGCGACCGCGAAGTGGGTGGCCGAGTTCGAGTCGACCCTGAAGAAGTGGCAGGCCGAGCGCGGGCAGAACGCGCAGAACCTCAAGGCCAAGGCCGCCGCCGAGGAGGCCTACAAGACCGAGTCGCGCAACCTGGCGGAGGCGCTGGGCTTCGTGAAGGCGGTGCGCGGCACCTACTCTTACGACCTCGAGCCGGCCGCCATGCTCGCGAAGTGGCGAGGCGCCGAGGCGCTCACTGCGTTCGCCGCGAAGTGCGACCGTGAGTTCGCCGCGGTCGACGCGACGAGCTACTACGGCCGCGAGAAGGGCGAGGCGTGCAAGAACGCCGCGGAGTGGCGCGCGGTCCTCAAGCCGTTCCTCGACGCGAGGGCGCAGGCCAAGGCGAAGAAGCTCGGCGACTCGGTGACCGCCACGCTCACGCGCATCCGCGACGGCGAGACCGTGTACGAGGCGCAGCTCGATCGCGCCCGCAAGCCCGCGGAGTACGTGGCGAGCCTGCGGGGGCCCTTCGAGGCGCTCTACACCGCGATGGGCGCGCCGCTCCCGGCCGGCATGTTCTCGTCGATCGAGACGGCGGCGGCGGGTTACGGGGCCGCGGTCACCGCCGGCCAGGCGAAGGTGAGCTACAAGCCGGGGCGCTTCTCGGACCCCGCCGTGTCCGCGGCGGTGAAGGCCGCCCTCGCGACGAGCAAGGTGAAGGTCGTGAAGATCAGCCAGACCTTCGGCGACTGGGAGATCCGCAAGAGCGGAGTGATGCCCACGCACCGCATCCGGGACTCGGTGGTGCTCGGCCAGGCGGCCGGCGAGGCGCACTGCCGGCTCTACACCGTCACGAGCTCCCAGCAGTACGCCGGGGGCGGCCGCTACTCGGGGAACATCGCGGTGGACCTCGGCCGCGAGCCCGACTTCCGCATCGCGTCGTGCAAATGAGCTGCTGAACGCGTCGCTCGCGCGCGGCCCCAACGCCGCGCGCGGCGGCTTTTTGTGGCCCGGGTGTGCGCCAGCAGGCCGCCCGAGCGCGACGACGAGGGCCCTCGTCGCGCGACCTGCGGTGGCGCAAGCGGCCCCCCGCGGTTGGACGGAGCGCCGGGGCCCGCGAGCGGCCCCGGCGAGCTCGCGAGGTCAGAAATCGATGCCCGTCGGGCTCACGGCCGAGTCATGCCCCGAGAAGGGCCACTCGCGCTGGTACGAGTAGGTGTGGCCGCTCTTCGCGTGCTTCGCGTGGCGCTCGCACCACCAGTCGTTCCCGCGGCTCTCGAGGCGCACGCGGGTGCAGTCGGGGCAGGGAGGCTCGATGGCCGGCACCTCCTCGACGGGCGCCGACGCGGCGCGCGGGCTAGCGACGAGCACCGGGATCGAGCCGTGGGCCAGCAGCTTGTCGGCGGTCGAGCCCATGATCCACTGCTTCAGGTGGGGCCCCGACTGCGAGCCGACGACGATCATCGTGGCGCCCACGTCGGTGGCGAGCTGCAAGATCTCGCGCACGGTGTCCCCGTAGCGCAGGTGGACGCCGACGTGGAGCCCGGCCAGGCCGCCCATGGAGGCCGCCTTCTCCTCGACGTAGGTGCGCAAGCGACCGGCGAGCTCGAGCGCCCGCTCCTCGGAGCGCGGCGCGTTCGCGTCGAACACGTGGACGAGGTGGAGCTCGCCGCCAACACCCCAGGTGGCGATCTTGGCGGCCCGTTCGAAGGCGGGACCGTCGGCGTCGGTGAAGGCGAACCCGACGACGACGGACACCGTGGGGGAGCGGGGAGACGAAGGTTGTTGCGCGGCGCTCATGAGGGACCTCGAGTTCTTTTCTGAGTAGGGGCCGGCGCGCGCCGCAGGGACGCGCGCGCCCGTCCTCTTGATAGCGCATCTCGCGCGCCCCGCGGGTGTGCGCAACACGAACCGCCGCGGCGCCGGAGAAATCGGCGCCTCCGCTGATAATCCCACCGGGACCGCTCCACCCACGGGCAGGTCACGGGTGTGGCCCACGTCCTCGGAGGAAACATGCTGCGTCGCGCCAACACGGTCTTTGGGTTCGCTCTCCTCTCGCTCGCCGCCGCCTCGCTCGCGCCGTCTGCCGCGTGGGCGGACGAGTCCGCGCCCGCCGCGGCGCCACCGGTCGCGGCCTCCCCGGTCCCGACGCC
>CAZHGG010000254.1:0-7971 GCA_964531755.1 uncultured Polyangiaceae bacterium | reverse complement strand
GAATCGTGCAGGCTCGCTCACAACGCTCATGACGCTCGCTGCGCTGAGCGCCGTGTGGGGCACGCAGTTTCTCGTGATCCGGCTCGCGCAAGCGGACCTGCCTCCCTGGCGCGCGGTGGCGCTGCGGTTCATCGTCGTCGCCGCGCTCGGGCAGATCGCAGCGATCGCGGGGAGTGCTCGAGCGCCGCGCGGCGTGCTCGGGCTGCGGCTCGCGCTGGGGGCGACCCAGGCGCTCTCGATGGGGCTCCTCTACGCAGGGCAGCAGCGCATCCCCTCGGCGCTCGCGAGCGTCCTCACCGCGACGACCCCGCTCCTCGTGGTCGTGCTCGCACGTCACTGGCTCCGCGAGCGCGTCCTGGGACGCTCGGTGATCGCGGGGGCGCTCGGGCTGGTGGGTGTCGCGCTTGTCTCGGGGGCTCACGTCGAAGACCGTTTCGCGGCCGCGGGTGTCGCGCTGCTCCTCGGCTCGGCGCTCCTCAGCGCCGTGAGCAAGACGATCGGCAAGGCGATCACCGATCTCCCGATCGCCATCTTGTTGCGGGACCTCGGCGTCGTCGTCGCCTTCGTCGCGCTCACCGCGACCTTCGCGCTCGAGCGCCAGGTCCCCTGGGAGCTCGGGACTCGCGAGGTCGCAGCGGCCGCGTACGGCGCTGTCGCCTCGACCGGGGCGAACGCGCTCTATTTCCGGTTGCTGCGAAGGGTGCCTGCGACGTTCTCTGCAGAGCACGAAGGCGCGCTCGTTCACTTCTGTTCGCGCGCTTGTTGCGACCAATATCTCGCGGAGCCAGCCGCGTACCCGCGCGCGGGAGGGACCTGAGCCCTCTTTTCCGGCGAAGAGAACAAACTGCGTCACGCGCGCTGTGTTGGCGCCTACTCCGACAATGCTGCGTCTTCCCTCGCTGTTGCCGTCGGTCGCTCTCTTGTTCGCTGGGCTCGCTTTCGGTGCCTGCGGTGGGAGCCCCACCACGACCACCCCGCCTGAGGCGCCGGCGACCCCGGTTCAGCCCACCGCGCGCACGACGCAGGCCCCTGAGCTCGGCGCGGGGGATTACTCCGCCAGCTCCGTGAACCTCGTCGTGATCGCCACGGCGGACGACGGCCTCAGGACACCGAGGGACCTGGCGTGGAACCCCCAGCGGCCGGACGAGCTCTGGATCGTCAGCCACGGCGACGACAGCATGACCATCGTCACCGACGCGAGCAAAGACGCGCGCGTAGCCGAGCGCCGCAAGGACAAGGGCGCCAGTCACTTCATGCCGAAGCCCGCCGCGATCGCCTTCGGCGCCGCGGGCACCACGTTTGGATCGGGCGGTACGTTCGGCACGTGCGGCGAGTCGCGCAACACCTACGACGACAAGGCGAAGCCGAACGACTTCATGGGCCCCGTGCTGTGGTCGTCCGACCTCACGATCTTCGCGAAGAAGGACCCGGAAGGCCTCGGCTCTCACCTCGACATGCTCCACAACACGCCGCTGTGCATGGGCATCGCGCACGAGGCCGAGAATCGCTATTGGGTCTTCGGTGGGCTGAAAAACTCGCTCGATCGCTACGATTTCAAGCGCGACCACAACGTCGGGCAAGACGACCACTCCGACGGCGAGTCGTACCAATACGCCACCGGCCAGGTGAAGTACGCAGAGGGAATCCCGAGCCACCTCGCGTTCCACGCAGCCACAAGTAGCCTCTACGTCGCGGACACTGGGAACGCGCGTATCGCCAAGCTGGACACCAAGTCCGGAAAGCCCGGAAAGCGGGTTTCGCCAAAAGAGCCCATGGGGACGTCCATCATGATGGATGAGGCCTCTCTCGTGGACGTGGTCTCGGCGGAGTCGGGAAAGCTCAAGGCGCCCTCGGGCCTCGAGCTTCGCAACGACCTGCTCTTCGTCTCCGACAACGAGACAGGTCGCATTACGGCCTTCGGCCTCGACGGCGCGGTCGTGAACTACCTCGACACGGGCCTCCCCAAGGGCGCCCTCTCCGGGATCGCGTTCGGACCAGATGGTCGGCTCTACTTGGTGGACATGGTCGGCGACCGCGTCCTCCGCATCGATCCGAAGAAGTGAGCGTAGGCCGATGCGGCGAGACCCGGGATCCAGAGCCGCTGTCGGAGACATACCTCTAGCAGCCCGTTGATAAACGGGCGTTCTGCAATTCTCTCTCATCCAGGGCGTTGACGACTGCGCGGGTGGCGGCTCGGAAATTCGGCTCTTTGTCGAAAGTCGGGCTGCATGGGAGTGCATAGTTAGTAGCCCACCAACAGCATCCGGAAGTACACCCCGGGCACAATCGACAGTCGGCCCCCAGCGGCTCCGGCGTCGAAGCTCGACTCGCACAGCGCCTCGACCTGCTTGTCGAACCCCGCCGCGCGCAGCAGCTCGCTCAGCTTCTCGTAGAACCGATGTCCGGGCGACCTCGGGAGCTCCGTCGTCCCCACCCACATCGGCGCCTGCTTGTCCGTCCGTCGACCCATTCCCATCGTGGACGGAACCCTATCCATGCCGCTGATCCGTGTCGATCCCCTGGGAGCAAAATCAACGGGCTGTTAGAGGCGTCTAGAGACGCCGCTGCGTCGGCGCCGCCGCGAGTCCACACTGCATCAGGTCAACGGCGCGAGCATCGGCAGGCAAGACGGCCACGAGACCCAGCCCCGCGGCGAGGCGGATCGACAGCAGACGTGGAGCCCTCATCGCGACCCACCCGCCGCGTGGCCGTGCCCGCGGAAGTCGCCACGTAACACAGGCACGAGAAGCGTCGCGCAGAGCCCCGCGACGAGGGCCATGACGCCGTGGTTGCCCGCGCACGAGCATCCAAGCGACCCGACCAAGCTCGCGAAGAGCCCCGCCGCGATCCATGACGGTCGCGTGGCCGATCGCCGACGCACGACCCGCCACACGAAGAGCCCTGCGACGACGCCGCCCACCCCGCACGCCGGCATGCACACCGAGTAGCAGGCGCTCCCGGTGCAGAGGTGCCCGTACGCTTGCGCCGCGTGAGCGAGGGCGAAGGGAACAACCCCCGCCGCCACTCCGGGAACGACGGCGCGTTCGAGCGACCTCCCGCGCCAGAGCGCCACGGCGCCCATGACCACGAGCGCCGCGGACAACGCGAGCGCGACGGTCGGCCGTGCGCTGATCGCCACCGCGAGCGCCCCGAACAACGCCAACGGAGCCGTCCACACGAGCGCTCGGCTCGCGCGGGCCCCCTCGTAGGCGCGCCTCACGCGCGCTTCCGCCTCACCTGGTTCAAGAACCATAGAGCTGCCTCCAGATCTCACGGAGCCGCTTCACGGCGCGCTCCTTGCGCTTGCGAAACGCGACGGCGCTGACGCCATCGAGCTCGGCCCGGACCTCCGCGAAGGCCTGCTCCACCGTCGCGCGATCCGCGGGCTCGAGTCCCTCGACCGCGAGGGCGAGCGCCGCATGAAGATCGCGGTCGATGAGCGTGGACTCTGCGCTTGGGTCGGTGCTGGGTGCTTCAGCGTCCTCGCTCCGCTCGACGAGCCCACGACGACGGCGACGGCGGCGCACGGTCGCGCACTCCCAGCTCGTAACAGCGAACGCCCACGGCAGCGCGGGCCGCGCCGGATCGTAGTCGCTCGCGCGCGCGAATATTTTCTCGAGGGCTTGCTGGGTGACATCGTCAGCGTCCGGACCGGGGCCGAGCATGCGCGTGGAAAAGCGGAGCAAGATGGGGCGAAGCCGCCGATAGACAGGGTCGAACGCCGAGCGATCGCCCGACGCCAGTCGAGCCATGGCCTCGTCGAGGTCGCGGGTGTCACGTCCGTCCATCAATGAAAGGCCTGTATCGGTTAGGCCCGCCTGCGCCAAGCGTGACCGGTCGGCGGCCCTTTTTTGGCCAAAAAGTTCTCGGTGCCGCGTCGCCACGGCCGGGCGCGCCGATGTCGTCGAGCGCCATCATCGAGTGTGGCCTCGATGACGCCGCCCACGCACGGGAGCTGCGCGGGGTCTCGGTCAAGGTGAACCCTATCGAACGACAAGGGTGGCCACGTCCATCGACGGGGAGACGCGAGGGCCCGCCAGAGCGCCAAGCTCGGTGAAGCACCTCAAAGCAGCGTGGAAGCGCGACCACGAGGCGCGCGCACCCACTGCCGCCGCGGCGCCGTCCGCCGGGGCGCGCGCCGCGGCGGCCGAGGGAGTTCTTGGGCGCGAGTGGCGCTCTCACCCCGTCGGGGTTCGGGCTACAGGGCGCCCAAGCTCTCGCTTTTTCCAGAGGAAGTAGATCGCCGGGTACACCAGGAGCTCCATCAGGAAGCTCGTGAAGAGCCCGCCTACCATGGGCGCCGCGATGCGCTTCATCACGTCGGCGCCGGTCCCGGTGGACCACATGATCGGCAGCAGCCCCAGCATGGCGGCCGTGACGGTCATCGCCTTCGGCCTCGCGCGCTTCACCGCGCCGTGGATGATGGACTCGACGAGATCCGCCTCCGTGACGAGCTCGCCGCGCTTCTTGTACGCGTCGTACGAGAGATCCAGGAAGAGCAACATGAAGACGCCCGTCTCCGCGTCGAGCCCCATGAGCGCGATCATGCCGACCCACACGGCGATCGACATGTTGTAGTCGAGCGCCCAAAGGAACCACACCGCGCCAACGGCCGAGAACGGCACCGCGAGCATGACGATTCCAGCCTTGAATGCCGACTTCGTGTTCATGTACAGCAGCGCGAAAATGAGCACGATCGTGAGCGGAACGACGAGCTTCAGGCGCTCCTTCACGCGTACCATGTTCTCGAACTGCCCACTCCAGACCACCGCGTAGCCGGTGGGCAGGGTCACGCTGCCGGCCACGGCCTTCTTCGCCTCGGCGACGAAGTGGCCGACGTCGATCTTGCTGGTGTCGAAGTCGACGTACACGTACCCCGCGAGCATGCCGTTCTCGTCGCGGATCATCGACGGGCCCTGCGCGAACACCACGTCGGCGATTTCGTCCATCGGCACCTGGCCCGCGCCGCCGGGCAACGGGAGCAGCACGCGCTTAAGAGATGCGAGGTCATTTCGGTAGTCGCGCGCATACCGAACGCTGATGCCGTAGCGCTCGCGCCCCTCGACCGTGATGCTCTGGCTGTCGCCACCGACCGCCGTCATCACCATCATGTTGGCGTCGTCCACGGAGAGCCCGTACCGGGCGTAGCGCTCGCGCTTCAGCACGAAGTCGAGGAAGTAGCCGCCGGCCACGCGCTCGGCGTAGGCGCTGCGGGTCCCCGGCACCTTGGAGACGGCGGCCTCGGTCTCCTTCGCGACGCGCTCGATCGTCGCCAGATCGGGCCCCATGATCTTGATGCCGACCGGCGTGCGAATGCCGGTGGAGAGCATGTCGAGTCGCCCCTTGATAGGCATCGTCCAGGCGTTCGAGATGCCAGGCAGCTGAAGGGCCTTGTTCATCTCCTCCTCGAGGTCGCCGTAGGAGATGTGGTCCGGCCAGGCGCTCCGCAGCGGAGCCTTGAGCCACGACGGTGCCCACGATGAATACCAGCGAGGCCTTTTCCTCCAGGTGCTCTCCGGACGCAGGAGCACGGTGGTTTCCATCATCGTGAAGGGCGCTGGATCGGTCGGGCTGTTCGCGCGCCCCGCCTTGCCGAACACGCGCTCCACCTCCGGGAACGACATGAGGATCTTGTCCTGCGCCTGCAGCGCGCGCTGCGCCTCGGCCACCGACATCCCTGGCTCCACGGCGGAGGGCATGTAGAGCACCGTGCCCTCGCGAAGCGGGGGCATGAACTCGCTGCCGAGACGGGCGAAGACCGGGAGGGTCCCGAGGACGACGGAGAGGGCGAGGACGATGGTCGTCTTCGGAAATCGAAGCACGAGCCGGCAGGGCGGCTCGTAGAGAAAGTGGAGCGTTCGGCTGATCGGGTGTCGCTCCTCGGAGTGGTACTTTCCCACGAGGAGCTGCGTGAGGAGCCACGACAGGACGCGCGGACGAAACGTGAACGGCTCGACCCGCGCGAAGAGCATTCGGATCGCCGGATCGAGCGTAATCGCGAGCATCGCCGCGATGGCCATCGCGAGGTTCTTGGAGAGCGCGAGCGGTCGAAAGAGGCGCCCCTCCTGGTCGAGCAGCGTGAAGACGGGCATAAACGCGACCGCGATCACGAGAAGCGAGAAGAACACCCCGGGACCCACCTCGGTGAGCGCCTCGAGGCGCACCTGGTAGAAGTTGCCCTTCTTACCGTCTTTGATCCAGTGGTAGATCTTGTTGTACGCGTTCTCGACCTCCACGATCGCGCCGTCCACGAGCACGCCCACCGAGATCGCGATTCCGGCGAGCGACATCAGGTTGGCGTTCATTCCCATGAGCTTCATGGGAATGAAGGCGAGCGCCACCGACACCGGGATGGTGATGATGGGGACGACCGAAGAGGGGATGTGCCAGAGGAAGATGAGGATGATGATCGAGACGACGATCATCTCCTCGATGAGCTTGTCCTCCACCGTGTCGATCGCCCGCACGATGAGCTCGGAGCGGTCGTAGGTGGTGACCACCTCGACCCCGGGCGGCAGGGAGGGCTTCACCTCCGCGAGCTTCGCCTTGACGCGGTCGATCACGGCGAGGGCGTTCTCGCCTTGGCGCATCACGACGATGCCGCCCACCACGTCGCCTTCGCCGTTGTAGTCGGCCACGCCGCGGCGCATCTCGGGGCCGATGGCCACGGTCGCGACGTCTTTGATGCGCACCGGCGTGCCCCCGGCGGAGCGCAGGACGATCTCCTCGATGTCGTGGATATTCTTCACGTATCCGCGACCGCGAACCATGTATTCGCGGCCGGACACCTCCAAGAGCCGGCCGCCCACGTCGTTGTTTCCCGTGCGCACCGCCGAGATCACCGCCTCGAGCGGGAGCTTGTACGCCGCGAGCGCGTGCGGGTTGACGGTCACCTGGTACTGGCGAACCTGCCCGCCGACCGTGGCCACCTCGGAGACGCCTGGCACAGCCTGGAGGGAATACCGAAGAAACCAGTCTTGGTAGGAGCGGAGCTCGTCGGACGCGTGTCTCCCGCTCTTGTCCACGAGGGCATACTGGAACACCCAGCCTACGCTCGTGGCGTCCGGGCCGAGCTCGACGCTCACCCCCGAAGGCAGGGTCGGGGTGATCTTCGAGAGGTACTCCAGCACCCTCGATCGTGCCCAGTAGGGGTCGGTGCCGTCCTCGAAGATGACGTACACATAGCTAAAGCCGAAGTCCGAGAAGCCGCGTATGGCCTTGACCTTGGGCGCGCCGAGGAGCGCCGTGGTGATAGGGTACGTGACCTGGTCCTCGATGATGTCGGGGCTGCGATCCCAGCGCCCATAGACGATGACCTGCGTGTCCGAAAGGTCGGGGAGGGCGTCCAACGGGATGGTCCGCATCGACCACCAGGCACACACCAGCGCCACCACGGTGGCGGCGATCACGAGGTAGCGGTTGTCTGCCGAGAAGCGAATGATCCGCGCGATCATGGCGCCATGCCGCCGTTCCCTGTGTGGCCCTCGTGGCCGGTGGTGGGCGCGGGCATGGTGTGGCCCTCGTGGCCGGTGGTGGGCGCGGGCATGGTGTGGCCCTCGTGCCCTGTTGGGCCGGCAGGGGCCGTGTGGCCCGTGTGCCCTGTCGGGCCCTCAGGGGCCGTGCGGCCCGTGTGCCCTGCGCCGGCCTCCGCGCCCCCGTCCATCGGCGCCAGGGTCTCGGGCAGCACGCGCGCGCGCTCCGGCGCCCGCTTCGCGCCGGTCCCCGTCATGTCCGCCAGGGAGGCGCGCAGGCGCGACTCGGAGTCGACGAGGAAGTTCGCGCGGACGACCACGGACTCGCCCGCGACGAGGCCAGAGAGCACCTCCACGTAGGTGCCGTCTGAAGCTCCGGTCTTCACGATCCGTGGCTGGAATTTGCCGTCGCCGAGGCCCACGAACGCGACATTCCTCGTGCCGGCGTCGATGACCGCGTCGTTGGGCACGCGGAGCCCCTCGTGAGGCGCGCCTAGCA
>CAZHGG010000253.1:3408-7979 GCA_964531755.1 uncultured Polyangiaceae bacterium | reverse complement strand
CCCGGGAGATCGGCACGACGTTGCTGCGCAGCGCCGCGGGCGCCGGCCCGAGGGGCGCCGTGACCCGCGCCGCGGGCGAGGGGCGGGTGACGGTCGCGCGAGGGGCCGCCGCGGGAGGCGGGCTCGACTGGCCCGTGAGCGGCTTGGAGGGCACGGCCTCTCGGACGATGCCGAGGAGCTGCGTGGTGGTCTTGACGGGCCGCCACTCCTCGAACCCCTCCTGCCACACCAGGGTATCTTCCGTGATCGCCCCGGCCGCGGCCTTCGTGCGGAGCTCGGCGAGCCGCATGGGCCCGACCGGGAGGCCGTTGATGGCCGCGTACCACTCCTCCGTGACCGAGGCCTCGAACGTCGGCGCCGTCGGCGCCGTGGCCATCATGGTCTTCTCGTCGTCGTCGTCGTTCTGGAAGCGCCGCTGGAAGGCCCCCGCGAGCGCGCCCGGCGCGACCGAAGCGCGGGCCGGTCGGGCGGCCGAGAGCGACGTGGCGAGCCCTCCGGAGGAGCGAGGCTCGTCGGGGCGTGGGGCCTGTCGTGCGACGCTCGACTCGGTGACCTCGGCGCGGACCTCGATGAGGTGTCCGCACTTCCGACACTTCATGCGCACAGTCCGGCCAGCCACCTTCTCGTCGGCGATCTGGTACTTGGCCTTGCACTGGTCGCAGAGAAACTTCACCGCTCACCGCCTTCTGCCGCGCGCGCCTCGAGCATACAGAGAATACCCGTGTAGACGGCCCAACGTGGAGCTCGATCGAAAAAAAAACCTCGCAAGCCAAGACTTACATACAACCACAGCGCTCGCTAGCGGAGCCGGGTGACGTGATCGGCCACGCGCGCACGGGTGGCCTCGTCGGGCGCGAGCGGCGCGGCGCGCTCCCAGGCCTCGAGCGCGCGCGCGCGGAAGCCGCTCCTCTCGAAGAGGACCGCCAGGTTCTTCAGGGCCGGGAAGCAGGTGGGGTCGAGCGCCACGGCGTGCTCCACCTCCGTGATGGCCTCGTGCAGGCGGTCGACGTTCCCCAGCACGAGGCCGAGCTGGTAGCGCGCGCGGAAGCTCTTCGGCCTCTCGCGGATGGCGTCGCGGAGCAAGGCGATGGCGTCGTCGGCGCGGGCCTCGAGGAACGCGGCGGCGGCGGCCTCGAGCAGGCGCTCGTGCTCGAGCGCGCGCGTGGACGGCCGGATGTTCTCGGCGAGGCGCTCGGACAGGGGCTCTTCGCCCACGACCTCGCGGAGCGTGTCGTCGGTAAACACGAGTGCGTCGTCTGTGCGGCGCTCCGGCGGGACGAACGTGGCGAGCGAGAGGAGCGCGGCGGGGCTCTCTGCCGTGCGCGCGTGGCGGCCGAAATAGGTGTGGTCCCCGGCGCGCGCCGCCGCATAGGCGCGGTCGATGGCGCGGTGGAGCGGGAGCGGCAGGGCCACGTAGGGGGTGGGCGATCGGCCGGTCAGCGCGGTGAGGCGAGTGAGGACGACGAGGTCGTCGGGGGCGATCATCGCCACGAGCACGCGCTGCTCGTCGGCGAAGAGCGGCAGCACCTTGTGCTGCTTCGCGAACTCGGCGGGCACCACGAGGTGGCTCGTGTCGATGCCGACCCGCTCGAGGTCGACGGCGGGCACACCGAACTGCTCGGACAGCCCGCGGAGTAGGTCGGCCTCCTTCACGAGGCCGCGCGCGATCAGCTTCGAGGCGAGGCCCTCGGTGCCTCCTTCGGAGAGGGCGCTCGCGAGGTCGGCCTCGCCGAGGACCTGGCGCTTCAGGAGGACCTTCCCGAGCTGCTTCTTCTCACCGCTCATGGCCGCGCCTGTCTCCGTCCCCCTCCATCATTCTAGCAAGCGCCGCGCGCTTGTACTGCGCAAATGTGCCCCCGCGGATATGGGCCCGAGCGTCGCGGACGAGCTCACCGTAAAAGTGCAGGTTGTGCAGCGAAAACAGGCGCAGCACGAGCACCTCGCCGGCCAGGTAGAGGTGGCGCAGGTAGCTCCGCGTGTAACCACCTCGGCAGCACGCACACCCGCACTCGGGGTCGAGCGGCGAGCGGTCGTGCTTGTAGCGCGCCTGCTTGATGACCACCTTGCCGAACCGGGTGAGCGCCTGGCCGTTGCGCGCGTTCCTGGTCGGGAGCACGCAGTCGAACATGTCGACGCCGTGCTCGATGCCCTCCAGGAGATCGCGCGGCGTGCCCACCCCCATGAGGTAGCGTGGGCGCTCCGGGTCCAGCAGGTGGGCGACCTCCGCGAGGGTCTCGATCATGCGCTCGATGGGCTCGCCCACCGAGAACCCGCCGAGGGCGAGGCCGTCGAAGCCGGGCTCGAGGGCCGCGAGCTCCTCCGCGTGCGCGCGGCGCAGATCGGCGAAGCACGCGCCCTGCACGATGCCGAACAGGGCCTGCTGCTCGGGGCGCGGCGCGGCGAGGGCGCGCCTGGCCCACCGGGTGGTGCGCGCGACGGCCGCCTCGACGACCTCGCGCGGGGACTCGCCCGGCGGGCAGACGTCGAGCTGCATCTGGATGTCGGCGCCGAGGAGCCCCTGCACGCGCACGGCCTCCTCTGGCGAGAGGTGGTGCTTCGCGCCGTCCAGGTGGGAGCGGAACGTGAAGCCCTCCTCGTTCGGGAGCACGAGGCTGTTCGAGGCGCGGCCCGGCGCGCCGCCGGGCTTGCGCTGCGCCAGCGAGAACGCCTGAAACCCGCCGGAGTCGGTGAGCATCGCGCGCGGCCACCGCGAGAAGCCGTGGAGGCCGCCGTGCTCCGCCACGACCTCCGGCCCGGGCCGCAGCCACAGGTGGTAGGTGTTCCCGAGCACGATCTGCGCGCCCGTGCTCGCCACCTCTTCGGGCGTGAGCGTCTTGACTGAGCCCTGCGTGCCCACCGGCATGAACGTGGGCGTCGCGACCTCGGCGTGTGGGGTCGTGAAGGTGCACGCGCGCGCGTGGCCCTCCGTCGCGTCGACGCGAAACGCGAAGCCCTTCGTGCGTGGGGTCATGGTGTCTCCGGCGTGCGGTGCGGGCGGCGCGAGAGGAACATCGCGTCACCGTAGGAGTAGAAGCGCAGGCGGCTCCGCACCGCGTGCTCGTAGCCCGCGAGGACGCGCTCGCGCCCCCCAAACGCGCACACGAGCGCGAGGAGCGTCGACCTCGGGAGGTGGAAGTTCGTAAAGAGCGCGTCGACGATCGCGAACGAGTAGCCGGGCTGGATGAGGAGGCGCGTGGTCTGCCCGGCGACTGCGGCCACGTGGCCGGGGCGCGCGGGGTCGACCGCGCTCTCGAGGGCGCGGACGACGGTCGTGCCGATCGCGACGACCGGGCCCCCGCGCGCGCGCGCCGCGGCGATCGCGTCGGCCGTGGCCTCGGGGATCGAGAAGGTCTCCGCGTGCATCGCGTGGTCGTCGAGGTCGTCGGCGACGACCGGGGAGAACGTGCCGAGGCCGACGTGCAACGTGACGCTGGCCAGGGACGCGCCCTTCGCCTCGAGCGACGAGAGCATGGTCCGCGTGAGGTGCAGTCCCGCCGTCGGCGCGGCGACGGCGCCCTCCTCGCGCGCGAAGACGGTCTGATAGCGCTCCTCGTCGGCGGCTGTCGCGGGGCGACGGATGTACGGGGGCAGCGGGACCACGCCCTCGCGGCGGATGGCGTCGTCGAGGTCGCCCCCGCGCGCGCACGCGAGCGCGACGCGGAGCAGCCCCTCGTCTGGTTCGTTGCCCACGATCTCGCCGTGGAGGCCGGCCGCGCGGCCGAGGGCGAGCCGCGTGCCGGCGCGGAGCGACTTCGAGGCGCGCCCGAGCGCCAGCCAGACGCCGGGGGCCTGGGGGCCCTCCCTCCGCACGAGGAAGATCTCGACCTTTCCGCCGCTGCCTACCTTGTGGCCTAGCAGCCGGGCGTTCAGCACGCGGGTGTCGTTCACCACGACGAGCGCGCCGCGGGGGATGAGGTCGACCAGGTCGCGGACGCCAAGGATCACGTGGGCCGGCGCGGGAGGCTCGCCGAGCGCCAGCAGCCGCGCCCCGTCACGGGCCTCGGCTGGGGCGCTGGCGACGAGCTCTTCCGGCAGCTCGTAGTCGAAGAGGGCCGTGCGCATACGAGCGGCGACCTAGTGCACCGCTTGCGCGGGAGCGTCAAGGGCTCGCGCGCCGGGCAGGCCCCACGCGGCGCCGCTCAGCCCTTGGCCTCGAAGCTCACGTGGAGGCGGGTCATCTTCCGCCAGAGGGTCGTGGGCGAGATGCCAAGCAGCTCCGCCGCGCGCTCGCGGTTCCCGTCGGAGCCGGCCAGGGCCTCCTCGATGGCGCTCCGCTCGGCCGCGTCCACCGACTCGGCGAGGGACTTCCCCACGCCCTTCGCGCGCGTCGCGTCGTGCGGCGCGTTGGCGTGGGGCAGGAGATCCTCGGGGTGGATGATGCCGGTCTGGATGAGCGCGACCGCCTGCTCGACCATGTGCTCGAGCTCGCGCACGTTGCCCGGGAACGCGTACTGCTGGAGCACCTCCGGAACCCGGGGGTCGAAGCGGGCCTTGCACGCCATCTTTTTGTTGTACTTTGCAAGGAAATGTCCCAGCAGCTCGTTCAGGTCCTCCATGCGCTCGCGCATCGG
>CAZHGG010000253.1:0-3398 GCA_964531755.1 uncultured Polyangiaceae bacterium | reverse complement strand
TAGAGGTCCTGCCGGAAGCGCTTCTCCGCGATCGCGGGGAGGAGGTCTTGGTTCGTGGCCGCGATGATGCGCACGTCGACCTTGATGGGCTTGTTCTCGCCCACGCGGCGGATCTCGTTCTCCTGGATCGCGCGCAGCAGCTTCGCCTGGAAGGCGAGGGGGGTCTCGCCGATCTCGTCGAAGAAGAACGTGCCGCCCTCGGCCTCTTCGAAGAGCCCCTTGCGCGCGCTCACCGCGCCCGTGAACGCGCCGCGCGCGTGGCCGAACAGCTCGCTCTCGAGCAGCGTCTCGGTGATGGCCGCGCAGTTGACCGGCACGAACGGGCGGTCCTTTCGCTTCGAGTTGGCGTGGATGGCCTTCGCGACGAGCTCCTTGCCGGTGCCGCTCTCGCCCGTGATGAGGACGATGGTGTCGGTGGGCGCGATGCGGACGATGCGCCCGAGCACGTCGCGGATCGCGGCGGAGCGGCCGACGATGTTCTCGAACTTGTACCGGTCTTGGAACTCGCGCGTGAGGAGCGCGACCTCGCCGGCGAGGCGGCGGCTCTCCACGGCCTTGCCCACCTTCACCATGAGCTCCTGCTCCGTGAAGGGCTTCTGGATGTAGTCGAAGGCGCCGAGCCTCATGGCGTCGACGGCGCTCTCGATCGTGCCGTACGCGGTCATCAAGATGACCTCGGTGAGGGGCTGCGCCTCCTTCACGGCCCGCAGCACCTCGATGCCGTCTTTGGTGCCCATGCGCAGATCGGTGAGCACCACGTCGAAGGCCTCGGTCGCGCCGCGGGCGATGCCGATCTCGCCGTCCCCCGCCTCCTCCACGTCGTACCCGCCGCCGCGGAGCATCATCGCGAGCGTCGTGCGCATGTTCCTTTGGTCGTCGACGATGAGGATCTTCGGCATGGGACCCGGCCAGAGTAGCGGAGGTCGCCCGAGAGCGCGCGGCTTGTCGGTCTGGCCGCGTGCGGTCGCGCCTCGCGCGCGAGTCGTGTAGAGTCAGCGGTCATGCGCGCGCTCCTCGCTCTCACCCTCGGTCTCGTCGGCAGTGGGCTCGGCGCGTGCGCCGTCGCGAGCGGCGAGGTCTCCGGTGGAGAGGCGCGCGTCGACGCGGCCGCCCCGCCAAGCGAGCCGCGGGACTCGGGCGCCGGCGGCGCGACCTTCACGGAGATCTACAAAGACCTGCTGGGCCCGCAGGGCGCCGCGACGTGCACGAAGGGCGGCGACTGTCACGGTGGCGCGAGCGAGAGCGGCACCCAGGCGACGGGCTACATCTGCAAGGCCGACAAGGCGCAGTGCCGCAGCACGCTCCTCTCGAGCGGGCTGCTCGTGCAAGGCGAGCGAGACTTCACGAAGTCCGCGCTCTACGGCGCGCTCCGCAAGAACGTCGGCGGCGCAGCCTCGGGGAGCATGCCGAAGGTGCCGGGCAACTTCGTGTTCAGCGCGGCGGAGCTCGATCGCATCGGCCGCTGGGTCGCGGCGGGCACGCCGGACGACTGACCGCGCGACGAGGTGGAGGCCGCGCGCGCGCGACCCATCCACCACGCGCGCTCGCGCTCTCAGAACATGACGCCGAGGATGAGGCGGACGGTCTGCGCCGTCGAGAGGCTCACGTCGGCCGCCTGGTTGCCGTTCGGCGGGAGCACCGCCTGGATGGCGCTCTGCTCGCCTGGCAGGTAGCTCAGGCCGCCGAGCGGGAAGAACACGCCGTACTGGAGCGCCGAGTAGAAGCCGCCCATCTTCGAGGGGTCGTCGTTCAGCGTGCCGTCTTTCGCCTGGTAGTAGAGCTGGAGGTCGAGCTCGATGCCGAGGTCGCGCTTGTTGCCCGGCGCCTGGATGAACTGGCTCGCGCGGCTCCAGATGATCGCCGCGCCGCCGCCGAACTTCTGGCCGTTGGGGTTGCGGAGGAAGTCGTACTCGACCGATGGGCGGAAGTAATAGGTGCCCTCCACGCGCGACAGGATGCGGCGGTGGAAGATGTAGTCGACGTAGTACGAGGGGTGAAACCGGAACGTGGAGATCGGGCCGTCGCCCTTGCGCACCTGGAGGCCGTTGGCGCCAGGCGCGAGGCCCTCGACGTTGCCGTCGCCGCTGGCCCAGCCGAAGCCGAAGCCGACGCGGAGCTTGTCTTCGATGGCCTTGTATTCGGTCTGGGTGGCGAGGCCGAACTGCCGCACGCCGATGGGGTCGTTGATCTGGTTCTTCGCAGGTGACTTGGCGATCTGGCCGAGCACCGAGGCGAACTCGGCCTCGAAGCGGAACTTGCGGTAGAGCACCTGGAGCCACGCGTCCGGCACGAACGCCTGCGCGCCGCGCCGCTCGAGGCCGCGGTCGGTGGCGGAGGCGTCGTTCGTCAGCGGGTTCTCGCCGGCCTTCACGTCGAGGAACTGCGAGCGATACAGCGCGAAGACGCCGCCGTTCACGACCATGTCGCCCTTGGCGAGCTTCAGCCGCTGCAGCTCGGGGTTCGTGCGGTGCACCGCGAGCAGGCTCCACTGGCCCGCGTTCGTGAGGTTCGCGGTGTTGTAGGGCTGCCCGCCGTACACGTCGTACGGGCTCGCGTTCGTGGCGCCGCTGGAGATGAAGTCCCACGAGCCACCGAAGTAGAGGTCGAGGCTCTTGATGCCCGTGACGAACATGATGCGGTCGCTGTTCGACTGCCAGTCGTCGTCGATGCGATCGCCCGAGTTCGCGAGCATGCCCAAGCCCCAGTGGAGGGGGAGCCGTCCGAAGCGGAGCTGGCCGACCGGCGTGAGGTATTCGGCCCACGCGCGCTGCACCTCGATCGAGTTCTTGTAGCCGTTCACGCCCGCCGTGGGCGGGCCCTGGGTCGTCGAGAACGTGCCGAGCGGCGCGTAGCCGTTGTAGCCGTTGACGGCCGGGCGGTAGCCGGTGGAGCCCGTGCCGCTCGGCTGGATCGCGTACGCGTCGGGCGTGGACCCGAGCACCACGTTGTTCAGGAAATCGACCTGCGAGAGGATCCGCAGGTTGTCGGAGATGTGGATCTCCGGGTTCAAGCGGAGCCGCATGTTGGCGGACGCCTGGGTCTTGTCGGTGCACGGCTCGGTGCCGTTGTCGCCGCACTGGTTGACGGTGCGGGCCGCGCCGGTCTTGTCGATGTACGTGTGGTCGAGCGGGTGGGCCCAGAGGTTCGCCTCGTCGCCGGGGTTGTCGAACCGCCCGAGCGCGAAGTTGTGGAACAGCTCGCCGCGCGTGCGAAAGTAGCCGTGCAGCTCGAGCACCGGGCGCGTGCGACCCCACCAGTCGTCGCTGAAGACGCTGGACGGCACGCCGGCGACCGCGCTCTCGTCGGGGCGCGCCTCGCCCTGGGCGACGAGCTTGCGCTGGTCCTGGTCGGGGTCGGGCGCGGGCGCGCTCGGCGCGACCGTCACCGCGCCCGCCGGG
>CAZHGG010000252.1:0-7979 GCA_964531755.1 uncultured Polyangiaceae bacterium | reverse complement strand
CCCGCCGGCCGCCCGAAGCGCGCGCTCGCGCCGCTACCACCGCTGCCGCCGCCCTCGGAGCAGACGCCGCCGCCGCGCGATCTCGCCTTCATCGACAACCCGATCGCGATCGCCCTGGTGATGTGCCTCGCGCTGGCCGTGATGGTCGGCCTCACCTGGAAGGGCCAGGGCGGGGCCCGCGGCGGCCCGCTCACGGCGGTGCCGAAGGGCAGCTTCCTCGTCGCGCGGGTCGACGTGCCCGCGCTCCGCGCCTCGCCGCTCTTCTCGGCGCTGCTCGGCGGACCCGACGCGTCGCAGCAGCTCGGCCTCGAGGAGCTCGCGCGGGGCTGCGGCTTCGATCCGCTCTCGCGCGTGAAGGAGCTCGTGGTCGCCCTGCCCGAGGGGGAGAGCCGCGGCACGTTCGGGGTGGCCGCGCAGGTCACGGTGAGCGAGAGCGAGCTCGGCACGTGCGCCCAGCGCATCGCCGAGGCCCGCGGCGGCAAGACCGCGCCGAAGACCCTGGGGAGCTTCCACGTCCTCGAGGCGCAGAAGGGGTCGCACCCCGGCCTCGCCTTCCGCGAGGGCGGGCTCTTGCTCGTGGCGGAGGGCGCCTGGCTCGCGTCGATGATCGAGGCGGCCGACGGCCCGGCCCAGGCCGCCCCGGGCGGCGAGCTCCACGCGCAGCTCGCGGGCGCCATCACCTCGGCGCCGCGCCTCGAGAGCCCGGCGCTGCTCGTCACGGCGGTGCTCCCTCGCGCGCTCCGCGAGCGGCTCCGCGGCGAGCTCGACCAGGAGATCGCGCAGGCCGCCGGCGGTGACGCGCGCGACACGCCCCAGGCGATCATGACGGCGGTCCTCTCGGTCGCGGGGGCCGGCCTCGGCGTCGCCCTCGGGGGCGACGGGCAGGTCACAGCGCGCGCGGAGCTCTCGTGCGAGGACGCCGCGTCGGTCGGCGTGCTGAGCCGCCTGCTCGAGCGCAAGCGGTTCGCGCTGTCGAAGGAGCTCTGGGTGCGCTTCATCGGCCTCGGCGCCGCCGTGGACTCGGTCACCATCGAGCCCCGCGAGACCACGCTGGCGGTCGGGCTGCGCGCGTCGGCGGACGACCTCGGGCGCGGCGTCGCCCGCCTGCTCGAGGTCGGCCAGAAGCGGCTGAAGGCCGCCGCTCCCGACGCCGCGGCCCCGGGCGCCGCGGGCGCCGCCGCTCCCAGCGGTCGAGGTCCGGATGAGGTGGTCGCCCCGCGCGCCGCGCCGTCGCAGATTCGTCACCCCCCCCCATAGATTTTCTCGCCTTTGTTGCTTACCTTTGGGAAGCCGCGCGCGACCGCCCCAGGCCGCCGCCCGCGACATGGTTCACGACATCCACGCCCCGTACATCGCACACCCGCCAGGCGCGCACTCGCCGCGTCGACTTAGGTTCGTAAGGAGATACGTCCATGGCCGGAAAGAACGTCATCGAGCTCACCGACGAAAACTTCGACTCGGAGGTCACGAGCTCCTCGATCCC
The DNA here is from genome assembly GCA_964531755.1 of uncultured Polyangiaceae bacterium. Lineage (GTDB taxonomy): Bacteria > Myxococcota_A > Polyangia > Polyangiales > Polyangiaceae > JAAFHV01. Next base: position 6,496 of record CAZHGG010000252.1, on the reverse strand, counting down.
CGTGCTCGTCGACTTCACCGCGACCTGGTGCGGCCCCTGCAAGATGCTGACGCCCATCGTCGAGAAGATCGCCGACGAGAACGTGGGGAAATACAAGGTCGCCAAGCTCGACATCGACGACGCGCCGCGCATCACGCAGCGCTTCGGCGTGCGCAGCGTGCCCACCATCCTGGTCTTCAAGGCCGGCGAGAAGAAGGGGCAGCACGTGGGGGTCACGAACAAGGAGACCCTCATCAAGCTCCTCGAGGCGTGAGGCCGGCGCGCTCGTAGCGCGGTCCGGGGCCTGCGGGTCGCGCTCGACCGCAGGCCCCGTGTCATTTTGCTCGCTTTTCTGCTCCCGCGCGCGCTCGGTCGACGCGGGCGCGCCACCGTCAGGTATCTTCATCCCGATGTCCGCCCGCTCGGACCCACGCATGGCGTCTCTCCGCGACGCGCTCGTCGGGCAGGTCCTCACCGGCTCGGGCCGGGTGACGTACCACCTGCAAGACTGCGTGGGCGAGGGCGGGCAGGGCTGGGCGTTCCGGGCGCGGTGGAACGATCCCGAGGGCGTGACCGTGCTCGCCAAGGTGCTGCGCCCCGACACCGTGAGCCTCGAGGCGCTCCGGCGGTTCCAGCAAGAGGCGGAGGTGCTCCGCATGCTCTCCATGCTGCCGAACCCGCACGTCGTGCGTTTTTACGACCACGCGGTCGCGCAGGTGTCGCCGAACGGCGGGCCCGTGATCGCCATCCCGTTCACGGTGCTCGAGTTCGTGAACGGCCCGTCGCTCGAGCAGGTGCTCAAGTCGGACGGCGCCCTGGCCGTGCAGCGCGCACGCCGGATCCTCCGTCAGGTCGCGCAGGGGCTCGAGACCGTGCACCAGCAGAAGGTCGTGCACCGCGATCTGAAGCCCTCGAACATCCTCCTCTCCACCGAGGCCGGCGCCGAGGTCGCGAAGGTCACTGATTTCGGGTTGGTGAAGCTCGCCGAGCTGAACCTCGTCAGCACCTCGGCGCTGGCCGGCGCGTCCCTCGGGTACGCCCCGCCCGAGCAGTACGAGCGCGGAAACGCGCGCGTCTCGAGCCGCACCGACGTCTTCGCCCTGGGCGCGGTCGCCTTCGAGATGCTCTCGGGCAAGGCCGCCTTCCCGTTCAGCGCGGGAGAGAACCCGCTCGTCCTCGTCACGCGGATGCTGAGCGGCGCGCGCCCGCAGCTCGCGCGCCTCGCCACGCTCCCGCCGGAGCTCGCCAAGCGGCGCGAGCTGGTGCACGCGGTCGACCACGTGCTCGCCAAGGCCCTCGCGGCCGATCCGGCCCACCGGCACGAGAGCGTGCGCGCGCTCGTGGCCGAGCTCGACCAGGCGCTGGCCCCGCTCGAGGACCCCGAGCGCGCGCCGCGCAGCCTGGTCTCGCCGTTCGAGGCGACCTCGCCCAACTCGTCGCCCTCGGGCGCGTACCGCTCGTTCGTCGCCGAGTCGATCGAGCCCGCGCGGCCGGTGGAGCTGCGACCCTCGTCCACCCCCAGCGGGGCGGCGCCGCTCACGAGGCCGCAGCGCGTGGCGGAGGCCGTGGCCTCGCGGCCCGAGACCTGGGGCTTCGCGGCGCTGGCCACGCCACCGCGCCCGATGGACCTCCGCCACGCCTCGCTGTCCAACCGCGGGGTCCTGGCCACGCTGGGCGCCTTCGGCGTGGTCGTGTGGGGCCGCGGGCGGTGGACGCCGGTAGCGCTCCCGCCGGAGGTCGACCCGCGGGCCGCGCGCGGCGTGCTCTGGCTCGAGGGCGGCGAGCTGCTGGTGTTCGGGGACGGCTCGCTCGCGCTCATCGTCGCGCCGAGCGGCACGACGCTGACGCTGCACCTCGCCGAGCCGGGCATCTCGTTCCGCGGGGCGCGCCGCTTCCCCGACGGCTCGACGTGGCTCGTGGGCCGGATCGCCCGCGGCGAGAGCACCGCGGGCGTGGCGGCGCGCGTGGTGAAGGGGCGCGTCGACGCGCTCGTCACGTGCCCGGAGGTCGCCCACCTGAACGACATCGCGCGCTTCCGCGGGGACCCGCTCGCCTGCGGACACCGCGGCGCGCTCGTCCGGTGCCTGCCCAGCAGCGAGCGCGGGGAGCTGGTGGCGAACCTCTGCCACGGCAACCTGAGGGCCATCGCGGCGATGCCCGACGGCTCGGCGCTCACCGTCGGCGACGGCGGCCACGCGCTCCTCGTGCGCGCGCCCTACGAGGGCGCGCTCGAGACCGTGCAGACCACGCGCGATCTGCTCTCGCTCTCGGTCGCCCCGGACGCCTCGGCGTGGGCCGGGGGCGCCTCGGGCCGCCTCGTGCGGCGCACCGCCGGCCCCGGCGTCCCGACCGCGTGGGTCCGCATGGTGGCCGACCTTCCGTCGCGCGGCGACGTCCTCGCCGTGCTCGCCCACGAGAGCACCGTCCGCGCGGTCACGACCGACGGCGCGCTGGTTGAAGGGCGCATCCTCGCGTGAACCTCCAAGTGAGCCCCGACGGGGCGAACGTTGGTGGATGGCGGGCCCGAAGCGAAGGTGAGGTGTCACCATGAGTCGACTCGGCCGCATCGCCAAGGCGCTGCTCCTCATCACCGCCGTCACGCACCTGGGCTTCTTCGGCGCGGCGTACGGCGCGCTCACGCTCGCGGGCGCGCGGTTCCCGGTCGCGGGCGCCGCGCTCGTCACGCTGCTCGGCTACGCGGGCATCGTCGCCGTCGTGCGGAAGGGCCTGGACGACCGCAGGTCGGCCGAGTGGCGCGTGCGCTTCCTGCGGATCCCCTATTTCGTGCACTGGTGCGCGTGCGTGTTCACGCTCGTGCCCGACCTGCTCTACGTCGTGCTCCGGCCCCTCGGCGGCCTCGCGGTGGGCGACGCGCGGGTGCCTCCCTCGGGGTTCCTCGTCGTCTACGCGGTGGGCCTCGTCGTGTGCGCCTACGGCGTGCTGGTGCGGCGGCGCGTGTTCCAAGAGCTCCACGTAGAGGTCCGCGTGAAGGAGCTCCCGCCGGCGTTCGAGGGGTTCACCATCGCGCACCTCTCGGATCTCCACATCGGCGCCGTCACGCCCGAGGCGTGGGGTCACCGGTGGGTGCGCGCGGCCAACGCGTTCGACGCCGACCTCGCCGTCGTCACCGGCGATCTGGTGACGAGCGGCACGGTGTTTCACGAGGACATCGCGCGGGTCGTGGGCGGCCTGCGCGCGCGCGACGGCGTGTTCGTATCTATGGGAAATCACGACTACTTCGGTGAGGGAGAGCCGCTCGTGTCGCTGCTGACGGCGGGCGGCGCGCGCGTGCTCCGCAATGAAGGGCTCGTGCTCACCCGCGGCGACGCCCGCCTCTACCTCGCGGCGATCGACGACACCTGGACCCGGCGCGCCGACCTCGACCGCGCGCTCGCCGAGCGCCCTGCCGGCGCGCCGTGCGTGCTGCTCGCGCACGACCCCGAGATGTTCCCCAAGGCCGCCGCGCGCGGGGTCGACGTCACCCTCTCGGGGCACACCCACGGCGGCCAGATCGCGGTGCCGTTCCTGGCCGAGCGCTTCTCGCTCGCCACGATCGCCCACACCTTCAACCTCGGCGTGTACCGCGACGGCGACGCCACGCTCTACGTGCACCCGGGACTCGGCACGACGGGGCCTCCCATTCGTCTTGGCGCGGCGCCGGCCGTGGTGAAGCTCACGCTCCGCGCGGCGTAGCGGTCGACGCCCGGGGGCTGCTCGAACTCCGCGCGCCTCGCGCGCCTCCTCCTCACGCGTTCGCCTTCCCCCGCGCCGGGCGATCGGAGGGCTCGGCGCGCAGGGCCTTCAGCTCCACGAGCAGGTGCTCGATGAGCAGCGCCACGCGCTTCGGCAGGAGGCGCGACGACGGGTACACGAGGTGGCCGTCGGCCCCGCGCGCGCGGTAGCGCGGGAGCACCTGCACGAGCCGCCCGCTCTCCACGTAGGGCGCGACCAGAAACCACGGCAGGAGGGCGAGCCCCGCCCCGTCCAGCGCCGCCCGGTGCACGAACGAGAGGTCGTCACCGGTGAGCATGGCGTGGAGCTCGACGGTCTCGGTGTGGCCGCGCCGGTCGCACGACTCGAGCTCCACGCGGAGCACGCCGCGCGGCGCCCGAAAGAGCACCACGTCGTGCGCGTCGAGGTCGGCCAGCGACGCAGGCACCCCACGCCGCGCCACGTACTCCGGGCTCGCCACCAGGTACGACGACGCCGTCGCGATCTTGCGGGCGACGAGCGACGAGTCCTCGAGCGGACCGAACCGGAGCGCCAGGTCGACCCCCTCCGCGACGAGGTCCACGCGGCGCGAGGCCAGCACCGCGTCCACGGAGATGTCCGGGTACTTCAACCGGAAGCTCTGGAGCACGCTGGGCAAGTACGTGGCGCCGAGGTCGGCCGGCGCGGTGATGCGCACGCGGCCCTTCGCCGCGTCGCCCCGGTGGCGCACGGCCTCGTTCGCGTCGTGGAGGGCGCCGACGGCGCGCCGCGCGTGCGCCGCGTATTCGGTGCCCGCGTCGGTGAGGTGGAGCTTGCGGGTGGTGCGGTGGAGCAGCCGCACGCCGAGCGCGTCCTCGAGGTCGGCCACGCGGCGGCTCGCGGCCGACTTCGCGACGCCCAGCCGCGTCGCCGCCTTGGTGAAGCTCAGGGTCTCGGCGACGGCGAGGAAGGTCGTGACCCCCTCGAAGCTCACTGGTGTGTCCACGAGAACAATGGTGTCACATTACGCGCGCAGAGGCGACGTTCGAGTCAGGCGTGGGGCGAGCGGTGGCAGGCATCCTGACGGCGCGGTAAAGTCGAGCGATGGGGAACAAGGCAGGGTGGGTCCGGGCGGTCTCTCTCGTCTTCGTGGCGTTCGGCTGGGCCGCGGGGTGCAGCAGCACCAGCAGCGGCGGCGGGACGACCCCGTCCACCTCACCCAGCGCGACCGCGACCGGCGCGGCGGCGTGCGCGCTCGCGAACATCACGTCCGCGACGACGGCGGCCTGCTACGACTGCATGCGCGAGCGCTGCTGCGCCGAAATGCAGGCGTGCGACAAAGACCCCGACTGCCTCTATTGCATCGACAACCCGCTCGACACCTCGGAGCGCTGCGTCGACCCGTCGACGTTCTCCGTGCGCCCGAACCGCAAGAACCTCGACGCCTGCCAGACCGACAAGTGCGTGCCGCCTTGCGGCGCGAAGGGCGGCTCGCGATGCGTACCGGGCGACTGCGTGGCCGCGTGCGCCAACTACAACAGCGGCTGCCGCTGACGCTCCAGCCGCTCGACCTCGCTCACCGGCCGTGCTCGAGCACGAGCTTCACGCCGAGGCCGATGAGCACGAGGCCGCCCGCGGCGTCGAGTCGACGGCCGAGCAGCGCCCCGAAGCGCCGCCCCGCGTAGAGCCCGAGCGCGCTGGTGAGCGCGGTCGTGAGCCCGATGGTCACGAGCGTGAGCGCCAGCGGCGCCTTCAGCATCGGCAGCGAGACGCCCACGGCGAGCGCGTCGATGCTCGTCGCCACGGCGAGGAGCGACAGCGGCCCCACGGCGAACGGATCGGCCGCGTCCCCGCGCGCGTCACGCGCCGCGCTCGGCTCGCCCGCGCCTTCGGAGCGCGCCTCCCACAGCATCTTGCCCCCGATGGCCGTCAGGAGCCCGAACGCGATCCAGTGCGCGTAGGCGTCGACGAGCGGCCCGAGGCGCGCGCCCGCGCCCCAGCCCACGAGGGGCATCAGCGCCTGCGAGCCGCCGAAGAAGAGCGCGACCAGCGCGACGTGCCGAGGCGACACGCGCGGGACCGCGAGCCCCTTCGCCGCGGACACGGCGGTGGCGTCCATCGCCAGCCCGAGCGACAGGGCGAGAATCGACCAAAACGTCAATGTTGTTCGAGTGTAGCGCGCCGCGACGGCGCGGTCTCGGCGTGGGTCATTGTTCCGATACGGAGCACACGACGTTTCGTTATGACTGCCTACCGCAACACTCCCTGACGAGGCAGGTTACTTCCCGAAAGGAAGTACACATGAACCTCTCGCACAAAGCCCCGGTCGCCGCGCGCCTGCTCCTCGGAGGGGCGTTCCTCCTCTTCGGTCTCAACGGCTTCTTCCAGTTCCTGCCCATGCCGCCCGTGCCGGAGCGCGCGGGGGCGTTCCTCGGCGCGCTCGGGGCGACGGGGTACATGTTCCCGCTCATCAAGGGCACCGAGGTGGCGGCGGGCGCGCTGCTCCTCTCCGGGCGCTTCGTGCCGCTCGCGCTCACGCTGCTCGCCCCGGTCGTCGTGAACATCCTCGCGTACCACGCGGCCTTGGCGCCCGCGGGGCTCGGCCTGCCGGTCGTGCTCGCGGCCCTCGGGGTCTACCTGGCGTATGCGTACCGCGCGTCGTTCGCGGGCGTCCTCGCGGCGGGCGCGCAGCCGGCGAGCCCGAGCGCTCGCCTGGACGAGCTCGCGAGCAGCGCCGCGGAGTAGGCGTGGCGCGAGGTGCGGGCGTGGCCCGGAATGCGGCGTCCGCGCGCGGCGTACTCGGGCATACTGGTGCATGGTGCCCTCG